>CANRBS010000024.1 GCA_947628895.1 uncultured Bacilli bacterium | reverse complement strand
CAACATATATATCATATCATATCTTTTCATATTTTTGTATTGTTTTATCACCTCATATCTAATACACAGCAAAAAAAAATTAAAAAAATTTTAAATTTAATAAATTAAAGTATAGTATAAATAATTTCTTGAAAAAATACATATTTATGTGTATAATACAACTATAAAAAAAGAGGTGCATAATGGATTATTATAATCAAATATTATCTGAACAATTATACCCATATTCAAATTTAACGGCTGAAGAAAGAGATTTTTATTTAAATTTACTTTTGCATACTAAAGAAATATGTGATAGTCAAAATAATGTTTCATGTAATTCAAAAACTTGTTATGATATTGAATATTTAAATTTGTCTTGTTTTTTAAAAAGTAAAACACAAGAAAATGCATTAATTGATTTTGAAGGAACAATCACAAATAGAGATGAAAATAGAATAATAAGAGGTACAATATTTAAACATAATAATAAATATACAGTTAATACATCTTTTTATAGAACTAGTGGATATATAGATGAAGAAGAGTGTGATTATAAAGTAATAGATGAATTTACTATAAAACATGGTAAAACTACAAGAGTAGCAATTTATAGAGATAAGACATTTGAAGAAGATATATCACTTGGAAAAAGAAGTGAAGTAGAAGAATATATCATTAAAAAAATTAGAAAAATGTAAGTAATTGAAAAGCCTCAATTACTTTTTTTGAACTTATTTTTAATTTTATTAAATACTAATACAATAATAGTTAATATAAATAATATACTAAGTGTACTAAATGGATACCATATATATTTATATGATTCTACAAAATCATTTTTTGAAAATAATAAAGTAGGTATTAAAAATATAACTAACATTATTATAATATTAAATATTCTACTTTTCTTTTTATCTAAATTAAATGTAGATTTCATATTATTAAATATAAATAAAAGTATCATATTAGCTGAATTAATAATATATAGTATCCATAACATTATACTAATATTTTCAATTGAATCTAAGAAGTTAAATAAATTAATTCTTTTTAGGGTACTGTAAATAGGATAGTCAAATAAATTGTTAATATTTACACCTGAAACACCAATAGTTGTAAACATAGATAAAAATGAAGTTATAAATGATAAAATAATCATTAAATAATAATGTTTAGTAAATTTATTACTATCAACAATTTGATTATATTTTATTGCTTGTAAAAATATTAAAGGAAGTGAAAAGTAAACTGCATATACTAATGAAGAGATTAATATATTTTTACTACTAACAGTAATTATTGGTAAAAAGTTTTCAATATTAACTTGTGGGATTAAACTAAAAAAGTCAAATAAGAATATAAATAGTGAAATAAATAATGATATAGTAGATACTCTAATAGTAGTTTCTATTCCTTTTGATGCTGTGTTAAATGTTACGATTAAAATAATTAAAAGAATTACAAAATTAGGTGTTTGTATTAAATATTCATTTGATAAAAATAAAGTAAGTCTATATGTTAAAAATATATACATAAGAATAGCACCTATTAAAAATAAAATATTTATAACATAAGAGAAAACTTTAAAATCTTTTTTGATACTACTAGCTAAATTTAATTCTTTGTGACTTTTAAAAGTTAAAAGTATAATAGAAGATAAAACTAAACTAATTAAAAATCCAATTAATATTGAAATTAAAGAAGCCGTTTTAGAATAATTTATTATGTAAGCACTAAAAGCACCATAAAATGGTGAACTAGTAAGAGCTATTACCATAGTAGATAATCCAAAACTATTTATTTTTTCATCCGTTTGTCTCATTTTCTAACTTCTCCTATATATTTGATAATAGTATCAGTATTTACTTTTACATTAATATCATTTAACTTATTATTCCAATTATCATTTTCAAAATCAAAATATTTTTTATCATGTTTATATATGTAATTACCAATACCAATAAAATCAGTTTTATTCTTTTTAGCAATATTAACTACATTATTTATATTTTCATTAATATAATTATTAGAAAGCTTATTTAATATTTCTATTGTTTTACTATCAGATAAATTATATTTGCAACTATAACTATCTATTTTACCAGTTACTTTTGTATTAATATTAAATACTTCATTTTTCCATTTAAAACTTGAATCTATAAAATAAATATTTAATGAAAAACGGTCTTGTTTATTATCTTTACCTTCACATGGAATATTAATAACAGTTTCTTCTACATTATTTGTAATAATATTATAAAATACTCCATCTTTATCATTTAAAATAAATTTATTTTTATCATCATCATAAACAACAATACTCTCTAAAAATAATGTATCTTCCTTATTATTCTTTTTAATAGTTAAATTAGGATATATTGGCATTAAACCAACTTCTAATTTCTTATACATATAATCTAAAAATGAAGTAGGGGTAGAGGATGAAAATATTTTTTTATTAAAATCCATCATATCTTTTATAAATAATGCAGATCCATCATCTTCTTTATTCATATTAAATATTTTATCTTTGTCTTCATCACTCACTGTATATAAATAAAAATTCATTTTAGATTTAGGTTCTCTTAAAAAATAATCATAAAAATCAATATTATTTTTAATAATATTATCAGTAATAACAACTACTTTTAAATGAGATAAAAATATATCTTTATTAGATAGTTTTGATATTTCAGCAATACATTCTTCTATAGTATCCCCAGTAGTTGTGAAAACTTTAACGGTTGTTTTTTCATCATTTTCAATTAATTGAGAAGTTACTTTAAATTTATCATCTTGATAATCTATAATAAGTCCAGTAATAATTACTAAATCATTTACTTCAACGGAATCAAAACATCCACCTAACATAAAAATTAAACTAATTATAATTAATATTTTTTTCATATTTAATCCCCTTTATTTATATTTTGTACAAGTAGTCCTTTCTTTATTAGTGTTCTTTTTGATTCATTGAATTTAGGAGCAATAGAATTTAAGAATGGTTTTCCAAATGATTTAATACTACAAAGTTTAGTAATAATAAATATAAATCCAAATAGTATTCCAATTATTCCAAAAAATGAAGATAATATCATTAAGAAATATCTATTTACTCTAATAAAAGATTGAAAATCATGATATACAAAAAATATAGAACAAATTGCAGTAACTGAGATTACTATAACCATAATTGGAGATACTATTCCAGCAGCAACAGCAGCATCACCTAAAACAAGTGCTCCTAGAATTGAAAGAGAAGTACCCCTTGAAGTTGGAGTTAATGCATCTGCTTCATATAAAAGTTCAAATGTAAATAATAATATGAATGCTTCAGTTATCGCAGGGAATGGAACACCTGATCTTTGAAGAGAAAAATTTACAAGTAAATCAGTAGGTAACATTTGCTGGTCATAAGTAATTAATGAAAGATATACAGAAGGTGCAAAAATTGTTATAAAAAATGCCATTATTCTTATAAATTTAACAAACATAGCATATGGTTTTTTCTGGTAATTATCTTCATCATTATAAAAATAATCAACAAAAAATGTAGGTATAATTAAAGCATTATTTGAGTTTTCACTAATAATACAAATTTTACCTTCTGTTAAACATTTAGCAATAGTATCTGGTTTTTCTGTTGATTTAATTGTTGGAAATAATGTTTTATTTTCTTTATTTATTAAATCTTTAATATAATATGTATCTAATATTTTACTAGATTTAATATTTTCAATTTTATTTATTACGGTATTTAATAGTTCTTTATTAGCAAGTGAATCCATATACATAATAGAAATTCTAGTTCTTGTTTTACTTCCAAGTACTAGTTCTTTTATATGTAAATCTCTATCTTTAATTCTTCTTCTAACAAGACCAATATTAGTATTATAATTTTCATTAAAAGCATCTTTTGGCCCTTTAATAGTAGGTTCACTTGTAGGCTCTGTAACACCTCTATCTAAAAGTGCTTTTGTTTCCATTGCTATTATTTCATCTTTATAAATAATAATAGTAAATCCATCAAATAAATAATTAAATACTTCACTTTCTTTAATATCAATAAAACTAATAGATGGAACATAGTTAGAGATATCATGTTTTAGTGATGAAATTACTTCACTTTTAAATAAACTTCTATTTGCTAGATAATTAAGCACAAAATCATTTGATTGAATAGATGAAGAAACAGTTTGTATATTAACAACATAAACTTTATTCATACCAAAAGACATCTCTTTTATTTGGATGTCAGGCATAAACTCTTTTGAATTGTATAATTCATCTATTATTTTCATATTATTATTGTGGCTTATATTTATAAAAAAATGTATTTTGTGACTAATTTTTCTAAGTTGCATATTTTATTATAGGGAGGGACAAATGTCATGTTTAACAATTATAAAGAAATAGTTACAAAGGCAATTATTGGTAAAGGAAAAAAGACATTTAAAAACGATTATGAAATTACTATAGATAAGGAAGCTGATACTGTACTTGGGTGTTGGGTTATAAATCATAAACTAAAAGGAGTTAAGGAAGATGATTATATCAAAATTAATGGAAGTTATGATATAAACATTTGGTATAGTTATGATAATAATACTAAAACTGATGTAGTTAGTAAAAAAATGTTTTATGAAGAAAAAGTACATGTTCGTATAAAAGATAATTCATCTTTAGATGATGATAGTGAAATTATAATTAGAAGTCTTAAAAATCCTACTTGTATAGATGTAAGTAATGAAGATAAAACTATTAAATATACTATATCTAAAGAACTTGGTATAGAAATAGTAGGGGATCAAAAAATAAGAATACCAGTATCAAATAATGAAGATGATTATGATATTATTATAGATGAGGAAGAGATAAATAAAGAGATTGATAAACAAGTTAATGTTAATTATCTTGAAGAAAAAGATAAAGAAAATAATGAAAATAAACAGTGAAAACTGTTTTTTTAAATTAGCTATACATTATTAATAAATGTGTGATATAATTTTTATATGATTAATAGTAATAAATATAAAATTAAAAGAGTTCATAAAGATTTTGATTTTATAAGAAAAATTCCAAGAGGTTCACGAGAGAAATATTTAGTTATTGATAATAAAAGTAAATTTGCTATGTTTAAGTATGAAAAAGAAGGATATACTTGTAGTGAATCGTGTTCTGAAAAAATAGCATATGAAATAGCAAAAATACTTAACTATAATTGTGCTAGAATTGAATTTGCACGAGATAGTAAAAATCAAATAGGTGTTTTAAATTATATCTTTCCTGATGTTTATACATGTCCTCATACTGATATTGTTTCATATTTAAATAAAGATTCTAATCAAAGGCCATACTATTATACAATATCTAATATAAAGAAAGTTTTAGATAAAATAGATGCATCACTATTTAAAGGATTTATTAAAATTATGGTTTTTGATGCTTTAATAGGTGAACAAGATAGACATGAAGAAAATTGGGGAATAACTGAAAAAAACAAACATTATTATATATCTGCCTTATACGATAACGGTGATAGTTTATTGAATAAATTTAAAAATGAGAGCTTTGCATCAAAATTTTATGATCAAACAAAAGATTTTGATGCATATATTAAAAACAGTAAGACACTTATATATAAAGAAGATAATAAGACAAAATATAAACATTTTGAATTAATAGAATATTTATACAAAAAATATAAATATATAACTGAAGAAGAATTAAAAAACTTAAATAAACTAACTAATGACAAAATAGAAAAAATAGTACATAAAGTACCTAATGATTTATTGACTGATAAACATAAAGAATTTATAATATTATATTTAATTAAAAGAAGGGATATTTTATTAAATATTTTAATTTAAAGGTGATGAAATATGGAAGAATTATGGTTAATTTGGAAAGAACCACTTACAAGAAGAAGATATAAGGTAGGAGAATTATTAAAAGTAGATAATCAATTTATATTTAACTATGTAAATCCAGAATTAAACGATGCTAAAAAGGTTGGATTTAATTATTATCCAGGTTTTGAAAATACTAATAAAGAATATAAAAGTGATAAATTATTTACAAATATAATAACTAGATTACCTAATCAAACTAGACCTGATTATTTGGAAATTTTAAATAGTTATAATTTAGATGAAAATTCAAGTGAGTTTGATATTTTAAGAAATACTAGAGGGAGAGTAATTACTGATAATTATGAATTTGTACCTGCTTTTGATATAAATAAAATCGAATTTGAAATTGCAGGTTGTAAACATTGTGATGATCTAATAAAATGCAAATCAAAATTGAAAATAAATGATAAATTATATTTAGAACATGAGAACGATAATAAGCAAGATATAAATGCAATTAAAATTATTTATGAAAATAATGAAAAAAAATACCATATTGGATATGTACCAAGATATTATAGTAAAGAATTATTAGATGAGTTAAATAAAGGAATTCAATATTCCGCAATGATAAAAAATTTAAATTTTGAATCAAAATTAGATGATGATGTTACTGTAGATGTTAAATTAATATTTAAAAATTAAATTAATTAAGGTGGCCATATGAATAGAGAACAAATATTAAAAATATTAAAGAAATATAATTTCAATCCTAAAAAATATGTAGTGATTAGTGGTGCTGCAATGGTATTATATGGTTTTAGAGAAGAAACTCCAGATATAGATATAGCAGTAACTAAAGAATATTATAAAGAACTACTAGAAAAATATGATTGTGTACTTGAAAATATAGATAAAAATGGAAATAAAGCATATTTAATAGATGATATTGTTAACTTTGGTACAAACTATTATTGTAGAAGTAAAGAGTATATTGAAAATATACCAGTACAAAGATTAAAAGACTTAATTTCATTAAAACAAAAATTAAATAGAACTAAAGATAAAAAAGATTTAAAATTAATATTTGAAAAAATGAAATAGCAGAGGGAAAGGTATGAAACTGAAAGATAAACAACAAAGAAATATAAAAAAATTAAGTGATAGTATATTTTTAATAGTTATTGCATTTATAATTGTTATAGGATTTTCTACATTATTTATGAAACCTAAAAATAGATCTGAAGTAGAAAATAGAAGTTTAACTAAATTTGAAATTCCAACAATAAAAACATTTATTGATGGTAGTTTTCAAGATAATTTAGAGAGTGCTCTTGCAGATCAATTTATAGCAAGTAGAAAAATTAAAATAATAGCAAATAAAGTATTTAATAACATAGATATAAAAAATAATAATAAAAAAATATGTGAAAATAAGTATGTTTATTTAAATTCAGAACATACATCTTTTGATTGTGATAATTCAATTATAAATACTCCAACAAATATAAGTAATTATACTAAAAATATTAATAAACAATTAGAATATTTTAGTAAAGTTAATACTTTAAAAGATACATATTATTATGTTATAGATAGAGGATATGCATATGATTATGAAAATCAAAAATATATAGTAGATACATTTTCAATTTTAAAAAATAATTTAAAAAATAAATATAAAATTTCAAAACTTGAAGTAAATAATTATGATGAATATAAAAATTATTTTTATAAAACAGATCATCATTGGAATTTAAATGGTTCTTATCAAGGATATAAAGATATTATTAAAATGATTTATCCTAATGATAAAGTTTTAGTACCAGTGGGAACAAAAACAATAAAAAAATACAAATTTAATGGTAGTATTTCTAGGTCATCAAAATATATTAAATTAAATGAAGAATTTAAATATTATGATTTTAAATTACCAGAACATTTTGAATATGTTAATGGATATTTAGATAATTATGGAAATTATACTAATCCAGAAAGTGATTTAAAGCCTTATAGAAATATATATGGTATAGTATATGGTGAAGATTATAAAGAAATAGTTTTTGATTTTAAAAATCCTAAAAAAGAAAATTTACTTTTAATAGCATCTTCATATTCAAATCCTATTAATCGTTTAATTGCAAGTCACTTTGATAAAACTTATGTAGTTGATTTTAGACATTATGAAAACTTTGATATTGAAGAGTATTTAGAAGCACATGATATTGATAAAATATTAGTTATAGCATCAACTGATGTTTTAATAGAAGAAGAATTTCTTGCGGGGGATGATAATAATGCTATTTAGTAGTTTGACATTTTTAATTATATTTTTACCTATTTTATTAGTTATATATTATATATCAAAAGATAAATATAGAAATATTATATTATTTATATTTTCACTTTTATTTTATGCTTGGGGTGAACCAAAATATATATTTTTGATGTTATTATCTATTGTAATAAATTATTTTTTAGCAATATTTATTGATAAATTTAAAAGTAAAAATAATAAAAGAATTATAATGATTCTAGCAGTTATATTTAATGTATCATTATTATTTGTATTTAAATATCTTAATTTCTTTATAACAAATATAAATAGTTTATTTAATACTAATTTAGGGTTGTTAAATATAACATTACCAATTGGAATAAGTTTTTATACATTTCAAATATTATCTTATGTAATAGATGTATATAAAAAAGAAGTAAGTGTACAGAAAAACATTATATCACTTGGTACTTATATTGCATTATTTCCACAATTAATAGCAGGACCAATTGTTAGATATAGTACTATTGAAGATGAGTTAAATAATAGAAAAGTTACATATGATAAATTTTTAAGTGGAGTAAAAAGATTTATAATTGGTTTATCTAAGAAAGTAATAATAGCTAATAATATGGCAATGATAGCAGATACTATTTTTAATAGTCCAAGTGTTAGTGAATATAATTTCTTATTAATTCTACTTGCTACACTTTCATATACATTCCAAATATATTTTGATTTTAGTGGATACTCTGATATGGCTATTGGTTTAGGAAAAATGTTTGGATTTGAATTCTTAGAAAACTTTAATTATCCTTATATATCAAAAAGTATAACTGAATTTTGGAGAAGATGGCATATATCACTATCAACATGGTTTAGAGACTATGTATATATACCACTTGGTGGTAATAGATGTTCAAAACCAAGATGGATATTTAATACATTTATTGTATGGTTATTAACAGGCTTATGGCATGGAGATAGTTGGAATTTTATAATATGGGGGCTTTATTTCTTTGTAATATTAATGATAGAAAAATTATTTTTACATAAATTATTAGATAAATTACCAAAATTTATTAATTGGATTTACTCATTCATATTAATTAATTTTGGATGGCTAATATTTAGAGTAGAGAATGTAAACACATTATTTAAATTAATTAAAAATATCTTTACATTTAATAAAGGAAATCTATATTTAGAAATTGCACATAACTATTATTTAATACAATATTTACCATTCTTATTATTAGCATTTATATTTAGTATGCCAATAATTAAATATTTAGATAATAAAATAACAAATAATAATTTAAAATCAATTATTTCAAATATAATGTTAATTTTATTATTTGTAACTTGTATTATATTTTTAATAAATAATAGTTATAATCCATTTATATATTTTAGATTTTAATGCATAAAATATAATAAATGTCAAATTGACAAAATTATAAATAGTTGTATAATAATTTTCAATCATTAAAAATGATGAAAGGAAGAAACAATAATATATGCAAAATAGTAAATGTATCAAGGAATGTCTTGATAAACTATTAAGTAGTAATGATACAGTATTTATAGTACCTCATAATAGACCAGATTTTGATGCATTAGGAGCTTCTATTGGTATATCTTTAATTTGTAAGAAAAATAAGAAGAGAAATTATATAGTAATTGATGATAATTATGAAACTCTAACATCTAGTACTAAAAAAATGATATATGATATAAAATCGGATTTTGATTTAATAAAGTCAAATGAAATAAATAATTTAATAACTGATAAATCTTTGTTAATAGCAGTAGATGTAAATAAAGATTATTTAGTATCAGTAAGACAATATTTAGAAAACTTTAATGATATTTTTGTGCTTGATCATCATTTGCCAGACGAACATACTATTAAAACTCCTTATACATTTATTGATCCAAAACTTTCTAGTACAAGTGAAGAAGTTAGTAGATTAGTATTTCTTTATGGAGCTAAATTAACACCTGATTATGCTAATTATCTACTAGCAGGTATTATATTAGATACTAATAAATTAAGTAAGAATACAGCAGCTAGTACTTTGTCTGTAGCTGCAAAATTAGTTGAAAAAGGTGCTGATGCTACTATTGCTAATAATTTGTTTTTAGAAGATTATGAACATGATAGAGCAATACAAAGACTTGTTGATAATACTGATTTTAAAACATATGTTTATGCTATTGCGACAGACTCAGATAATAGTGTAAAATTATATCAATCAGAAGATATTGCAAAAGCAGCAGACTATTTACTTAAATATAATGTAAATGCAACATTTGCAATTGCTAGAATAGATGAAGATACTATTTCTATTAGTGCAAGAGGTAAAGGAAGTATAGATGTGTCTAAAATAATGAGATTATTTGGTGGAGGAGGAAATGAATTTTCAGCTGCAGCAAGAGTAAAAGGTAAAAGTATTAGTGAAGTAAAAGAAGAACTTAATAAAATATTAAATCCATCAAACTATTTAATATGTGAAGAATTAGATAAACAATTATCTTTATCATTAAATTAATAATTTATATGTAAAAATATGTAAAGTAAAATTGTATTTAAATATTTAAAATGATAACATATAAATATGGGTGTGGTAATATGAATTATAGTTCCATATTTATATTTATAAAATAATAGAGTGTTTTTTATAATACTCTTTTTTAGTGCTTTGGGAGGTAAAATGAAGAGTCAAATTGAAAATGAAAAATTAAGACTTATGGTATTTAAAAGTGCATTAGAATTAGGAAAAAAAGTAGATGATTATTTACTTGATAAGTATAATCTTGATAAAGATAAATATACTTTTATAGTTCCAATTAAAGAAAACTTTTTTGAAGACGGACACTTAAAAGTAGAAATAAATGAAACAGTAAGAGGAAAAGATTTGTTTATGTTAACTGATATTGGCAATTATTCAATTGAATATAATATGCGAGGATGCATAAATCATACAAGTCCAAATGATTTAATAGCTGAATTAAAAGATGGTATTGGTGCTTGTAGTTGTCATGCTGAAAAAATAAATATTATTATGCCACTTCTATATGCAGGAAGACAACATAGAAGAAATAATAGAGAAAATTTGACTTGTGGAGCTACTTTAAGAGAACTTGATAGTATGAGTAGAGTTAAAAGTTTTATAACATTTGATGCTCATGATCAAGGTGTAGAACATGCTATTCAAAATATGGAATTTAATAATTTTTATGCTACTAATAATATACTTACAGATTTTATAGATGACTTATCAAAAGAAGATTTAAAAGAATTAGTTTTTGTAGCACCAGATAATGGAGCAACAGGAAGAAGAAATGTATATTTAAATTCATTTAATAGTCCATATATAAAAAGAGAAGCAGGAAGTTTTATAAAGCAAAGAGATTATAATAATTTTGTAGATGGAAAATATCCAATTATATCACATGATTATTCTGGAAATAATGATTTAACAGGTAAAACAGCAATTGTTACAGATGATATGATATCAAGTGGTGGTAGTATGTTTGATGTAATTGATGAACTTAGAAAAAGAAATATAAATAAAATATATTTAATTGTAACTTATGCTTTATTTACAAAAGGTGTTGATATGTTTGATAAATATTATGAGGAAGGTAAATTAAATGGTGTGTATACTACAAATCTATCTTATATAAGTGAAGAGTATAAAAATAGAGAATGGTTACGAGTATGTGATTGTTCAAATACAATTGCTGATATAATTTATAATATTCATAATGATAAGTCAATAACTAATATTTTAAGAGATAGATCAGTTCCAGTAAAATTATTAGAAAAGAAATTTAGATAATGTTTTTATTTACTAAAATTAAAAAATATAATATAATAAAATAAATAATAAAGGAGATATAAAATGGGATTATTTGATGTGTTTAAGAAAAATAAAGAAAGTAAAGTAGAAGAAAATAATGTAGGAAATAAAGAAGTACAAGCCCTAGGATGGGATGCGATTACTGAAGAGTGTAAGAGAGTATATAAGGGTCAAGAAAATCCAAAACATTATGGTACATTAATAAGCTTTGAACTTGGAGGTAAAGATCCATTACAAGGAATAAGTATTTATGATGGAGGAGATTATTGGCACTTTGTAACTTATGGATTATCTGAATTATATGAAAAAAAGTCATCCGTAAAAGAAGTAAGTGGTTATGGTATGGAATTTACTTTTAAGTTAAAAAAAGATAATTATGAAAATGAAGAAAATGAAATAAAATGTATATGTGGTATTTTACAATATATTGCTAAACTTACTTTTACAAAAGGTGAAATATTTAAACCTTATGAATATTTATATACTGGTCAAACTGAAGGAATTGATTGTAATAAAAAATCTAATATAACTGGTTTTATAACTATTCCTGATACATTATTTCATGAAATAAATACTCCAAATGGAAAAGTTACTTTTCTTGAATTTATTGGTGTTACTGATAATGAATTAAAAGCAATAATCAATAAAAGTATTACAGTAGGAGACCTATATACAAAACTTGGAAGTGATATAACTAATTATAATAGACAATCAGTTATATAAAATGAGCCATTAAAATGGCTTTTTAATATGTACTAAATTAAAAAATTGATTGATAACAATTAAATAATAGTTTATATTATATTTAAGGAGAATTATTATGAATAAAAATTTAAATATAGATAAGTTATTAACCGTATTAAATAATGGAGAAATAGCATTATTACCTAGTGATACAGTATATGGTTTATTTGCTGATGCCACAAATTGTGAATCTATAAAAAAAATAGATGAGGCTAAAAAAAGTAATAAGCCACATTTAATTGTTGTATCAAGTTTAGAAATGCTAAAAGAATATACTAGTGAAATTAGTGATTTACAAAAGAAAATAATTGATAAATATTGGCCAAATACATTAACTATTTTATTTAAAAAGAATGATAAAATAGATGATAATTTAACAAAAGGTAGTGAATATATTGGTATTAGAATGCCAAATAATGAATTTTTATTAGATTTGTTAAATAAATTTAATAAACCACTTATATCAAGTAGTGCAAATATCACAAATGAAAAAGTAATTACTAGTGTTGATTTACTTGATGAAGAGTTAAAGAGTCATATTTCATATATTTATGATGCAGGTAAGTTAAATGATATAGCATCTACTTTAATAAAGGTTGAAAATAATAAAATTACAATTTTAAGAAATGGTTTACTTGCAGATAAAATAAGAGAAGATTTTAAAGAATATATATAAGGGAGGAATTTTTATGTATGATATAGTAGTTGTTGGTGCAGGTCCATCTGGTCTTACTGCTTCAATTTATGCAAGAATGTCAAATAAAAATGTTTTAGTAATAGAAGCGACTTCTTATGGTGGACAAATTATTAACACTTTAAATATTAAAAATTATCCAGCAGAAAAAAATATTAGTGGATATGATTTTGCTACTAAAATATATAATCAAGCATTAGATTTAGGAGCTAAAATTATATTTGAAAAAGTTATTGATATAAAAGACTATAAAGATTATAAAGAAGTTATAACAAATAAAAATACTTATAAAACAAAAACTATTATTTTAGCTACTGGATCAGATAATAGAAAATTAAATATTGAAGGTGAAAAAGAATTACTTGGAAAAGGTATATCTTATTGTGCTACTTGTGATGGTAATTTTTATAAAAATAAAGCCGTTGCTGTTATAGGTAGTGGAGTTACTGCTATAGAGGATGCTATATACTTAAGTGATATAGTAAATAAAGTATATCTAATTAATAGAAGTAATAATTTTAAAGTTGAAGAAAATTTATTAAATGAATTAAATAATAAAAAGAATATTGAAGTAATACTAAATACAAATATAACTAAATTAAATGGTAAAGATTACCTTGAAAGTATTGAAATTTCTAAAGATAATAGTAAGTCAGTATTAAATGTTTCTTGTTTGTTTGTAGCAATTGGTAGAGTACCAGAAAATCAAAATTTTTCTAAACTAATTAATTTAGATGACAAAGGCTATGTAATAGCAGGTGAAAATTGTCATACAAATGTAGATGGAATATTTGCATCAGGTGACAATAGAACTAAAAGTCTAAGACAATTAGTAACAGCTACTAGTGATGGAGCTATTGCTGCAACTGAAGCAATAAAATATATTAATAAAATAAAATGATTTTTAATCTAAAAATGTCAAATATTAAATATATGTTTGACTAAATCATTTTTATATGATAAACTTTTATAGAAAAATAGTTTAATAATAGGAAATGGAAGTGTAAAAATGAATTGTAAAAAATGTGGAAATGTTTTAGCACCTACAGATACAGTTTGTAGTAATTGTGGGGAACCTGTTAATGCCCAAGAACCTGTAGTAAATGTACAACCTGAAAATACAGTTTCAGTTCAACCTGAACAAAATGTTGTTCCACCAGTAGAACCTGTACAAGATGTAACAGAAATGAGTGGTGCAGCTCCTAGTGTTGAAAATAATGAAAGTGTAATATCTACGATGGATAATGTTGTTGATAATACAACTACATCTGCAGAAGCAGTTCTTGATTTAAATCAATCATTAAGTAATGAACCAGTAATTCCTCAAACAGTTACAAATGTTGATAATGTAGAACCTGTAAATAATACTGATTTAAATACAGTATCATCTACTCCAGTAGTTGAAAATATGGCTGATCAACCTCAACCATTAAATAATAATGTAGTTAATAATGAAAATGTAGTTAATTCAACACAACCAACTACTTTGACTCCAGATAATACTGCTAATACAAATTTAACTGATTCAAATACAACAATCCAAACAAATTCACAACCAGAAACAAGTAATAATTTAAATAATGAAAAACCAAAAAAGAAAAATTTTACATTAATAATTATAGTAGCAGTTGTGGTAGTAATTTTAGCAGTTGTTGGGTATTTTATAGCTACTAAAAAGCTTTCAGTTAATAATACAAATAATGACAATAATAATACAAATGAAAATACACCAAATGATACACCTAATAATGATGAAAATACACCTAATGAAAATTTATTTACATTTAAAGATTTTGAATTTAACATTCCACAAAGTTATACTGTAACTGAAAATACAGCACTCGATTCATTAGAACTTATAGATACAACAAATAAAGTATTAGTAGAAGCAACTATAAGAGAATATGTATCATTAGATGATTATAGATCAATTACTAGTCAAATAGAAAGTGATTTAACAAGTCAAAGCTTAACAGTAAATTCTCCAAATGAAAATAGCATTTCTAATGTTAATTGGATTATATTTGATGCAGTTACAAATGGTGAAGAACAAGAAAAAATTATAGAAGCTTTTGCTAATTTAGGAGATTATCATATAATGGAAATAATGATTGGTAATTATGGTAGTAGAACAACTGATGAAATAATAAGTGATCTATCAACAATTATTAGTAGTGGAAATTATATAGGTACAACTACTTTTTCACCAGATTATGAAAAACAACCAGCTACATATAATGTTAATATAAGTAATTTAGATAAAACAAAAGTTGGATAAGAGTAAATAATTACTCTTTTTTTGTAAAATAAATAATAACAATAATTCATAAGTGAGTTATTGTTTTTTAAAATTCATATGTTATAATAATCATGTGATGTAAAATGATTTTAAGTATATGTGATGATCCTGATGTTTTAAGTATAATGAGAATTATTATATTAGTTGTCAACATTATTAAAATTATTGTTCCAATTATATTAATAGTTACTGGTATGATTTCTTTTGCAAAAGCTGTTGTTGATAGTGAAATAGAAAAACCTTTAAAACAATTAGTAACTAAAATAGTTGCTTCAATATTAATTTTTTTAATGCCTACACTAGTATCTATTGTAGTGAATATTGTTGATACTAAAGATACATATTATAGTTGTATAGAAAATGCAACAAAAGAAAAAATAGAAGAAGGTTATGTAAATAGAGCTAAATTATATGTTTTAAATGCTAAAAATAGTTTAAGTTTGAGTTATTATCAATATGCAGTAAATAAAGTTACTAAATTAAAGCAAAGTAGTGAAAAAAATAATTTAATAAATGAATTAAATGAGATACATACTGAAATATTAAATGCTATAAAAGAAAGAGAAGAAAAAAAGAAACAAGGTACTTTAGGACAAATAAATTTAGATGGAAATTATTCTAAAGTAGACATTATCGATATGGAAGAACAAAAGGTAAGAGATATGACTAATGAAGAATTTATAGAATTTATGGCAAGTAATGCTAGACTTGTATATCAAGAATATGGAGGAGTTCTTCCAAGTATTACAATTGCTCAAGCAATACTTGAGTCAGGTTGGGGAGATAGTTTTGAATCAACTTCTCATAATTTATTTGGTCTAATTGGATATCCTGGGGAAAAACCAAAAGTACATGTTCTTAGAAAATTTGATAATTTTTATGAAGCAACATATTATCATTATGCATATTTTCAAAATTATTCAAATGTTTATGGTACATTTTTAGATTTATGTGCTAGGGGTGATGCCATAGGAGCTTCACAATATTTGTATGCTTATGCAAATGGCTCTAAATCGTATCCTACAAAAATTATTTCTTTGATTAATCAATATAATTTAACACAATATGATTATTAATTGAGGTAATATAATGCTAAAATATAAACAATTAATATTTGATAATAATTTTGATATTGTAAATGAACCAATGAAAATTTGGACTAACATAAATGAAATACCTAAAAATATAATTAATTTTATAAATAAAGAGATATCAAATATAGTAATAAATTATAAAAAATATTTTTATTATAATGATGTAGATAATAATTTTTACTGCAGTAGTTGCTTTAATAAATTAGATAGTAATAACTATTGTAAATATTGTAATAAAAAATATAATATAACAAATAAACATATAGTAAATACAAGTAATATAGAAAATGTAATAATTGATAGAAATTTTTATGTATTTGATATAGATTTTGATGAAATAATATTATATGTTTTAAATTATAAAAATAATAAAATTGATATATACCCATTTAAAATAAAAGAAAAATGTGTATATAGTTTTTATAATGAAAAATTTTATAATTATGATAATATTAATGCATTATTAAAAGATATATTTATATTAAAAGATACTGTTAGTATTTTATATACAAAAAATTTAAGTGATTTAGAAAATACTACTTTATATAAATATTCTAGTATATGGGATTTAAAAAATATAATTAATACTTTTGATTTTACTTTTGAAACATTAACTAAAATTCCAATTTGTTATAAAGAATTTGAATATTTAATAAAAATGAAACTTTATAGATTAGCATTAGATTCTGATAAGATAAAAGCTAGTAATAGTTTTAAAAAGACATTTGGAATTGATAAAAAATATTATAATTTTATGAAAGAAAATAATATTTCATATAAGCAATTAGAAGCATTAAGAATATTTGAAACAGAGGATATAAATGTAATAAATTTCATGTGTTTTAATTTAGATGTTTGTAATAAATTAAAAGATTATGTTAATTTTGAAGAATTATATAATTATTTTAAAAAAGAAAAATTAGAAAATAATAAATTATTTGATTATAGAGACTATATTAATAATTGCAAAAAATTAAAATTAAATTTAACAGATAAAAAAGTATTATATCCAAAGTATTTTAATTATTCACATGATACTTTAATGGAAGAAATAGAAGTTGTAGTAGATAGTGAAATTGATAATGAAATAAAAAATATAGCTAATATGTTAAGTTTAAATATTTATGAGGATGATAAATATATTATTTTCCCTGCTAAAGATTTTAATAGTTTAGTTGATGAAAGCAATCAAATGTCAAATTGTGTAAGAACTTATTATGAAGAAATAGTAAATGGTGAGTGTCAAATATATTTTATGAGATATAAAAATAATATAAATAAGTCTTTAGTAACTGTAGAAGTTAGAAATAATAAAGTAGTACAAGCAAGAGAAAAATTTAATGAAGATATTAATGAAGAAGAGTCAAATGTATTAAAAGAATTTGAAAAGAACTTAATGCCAATAACTGTTGCTAAATAAATATTGTTTTAAAATCATTATAATGATAAAATATGTATGCTATTTTATATAAATATAGTTAATACTATAAATACGAGGAAGTGATATTATGTTTAAATTAGTATCTAAATATAAACCAAGTGGAGATCAGCCTACCGCTATTAAAGAATTAGTTGATGGACTTAATAGTGGTAAAAAAGATCAAGTATTACTTGGTGCTACTGGTACTGGTAAAACTTTTACTATTGCAAATGTTATAGAGAAGGTTAATAAACCAACACTAGTTCTTGCTCATAATAAGACACTAGCAGGACAACTTTATGCTGAGTTTAAAGAATTGTTTCCAGAAAATAAAGTAGAGTATTTTGTTTCTTATTATGACTATTACCAGCCAGAAGCATATGTTCCTTCAAAAGACTTGTATATTGAAAAAGATTCATCTATTAATGATGAAATAGATGAATTAAGACATGCTGCAGTATCTGCAATTATTGATAGAAGAGATACTATTATTGTATCTAGTGTATCTTGTATTTATAATATAGGTGAAAAAGAAGAATATATAAATAAAATGTTAAATTTATCTGTAGGACAAATTATTAATAGAGATGATATATTAGAAAAACTTGTTGGTATGCAATATGAAAGAAATACAATTGATTTTAAAAGAGGTACTTTTAGAGTAAATGGAGATACAATAGAATTAATACCTATTGGTGAAAAGAAAAATGGTATTCGTATTGAAATGTTTGATGATGAAATAGAGAAGATTAGTTTATTTGAACCTCTTACTGGAAGACTTATAAATAATGTTAAAACTATTAGTATTTTTCCAGCATCATTATTTGTAACTAGTGATGAAAAAATGAAAGAAGCTACTAGTAGAATAGAAAAAGAATTAGTATCAAGATTAAAAGAACTTCATGAAGATGGAAAACTATTAGAAGAGCAAAGATTAAAAGAAAGAACTATGTATGACTTAGAAATGTTAAAGGAAACTGGGTTTTGTCATGGTATAGAAAATTATAGTAGACATTTAAGTTTAAGAGATGAGGGTGAAACTCCAACTACATTAATAGACTTTTTCCCAGATGACTTTTTACTTGTAATAGATGAAAGTCATGTTACACTTCCTCAAGTAAGAGGAATGTATAATGGAGACCATATGAGAAAACAAACTCTTGTTGATTATGGATTTAGACTTCCTAGTGCAATGGATAATAGACCACTTAAATTTGATGAATTTAGAAGTAAATTAAATCAAACAATTTATGTATCCGCAACCCCTGGAGATTATGAATTATCACTTGTAGATAAACAAGTAGAACAAATAATTAGACCAACTGGTTTACTTGATCCAATTATTGAAGTTAGACCTACTAAAAATCAAATAGATAATATATTAGATGAAATAAATGATAGAATTTCTAAAAATGAAAGAGTATTAATTACAACACTTACTATACGTATGAGTGAAGAATTAACGGCTTATTTAAAAGAACTTGGATATAAAGTAACTTATTTACATAATGAAATTAAAACTTTAGAAAGATTAAATATTATTAGAAATTTAAGACTTGGTAAAATAGATATAATAGTTGGAATTAACTTATTAAGAGAAGGACTTGATATACCAGAAGTATCATTAATATGTATAATGGATGCTGATAAACAAGGATTCTTAAGAAGTGATAGAAGTTTAATTCAAACTATAGGTCGTGCTGCTAGAAATGCAAATGGTAAAGTAATTATGTATGCTGATTATATAAGTGATGCTATGAGAATAGCTATTGATGAAACTACAAGAAGAAGAACTATTCAAGAAAAATATAATAAAGAACATAACATAACTCCAAAAACAATAGTAAAAGAAATAGCTGAATCTATATCTAACGAAGTAGAAGAAGAAAAAATAGATAAGAAAAAATATTCTAAGAAAGAAATTAATGATATGGTACATAAACTTGAAATTGAAATGAGAGAAGCAGCAAGTAAACTTGATTTTGAAAGAGCAACTGAACTTAGAGATATTATATTTGAACTTAAAAGTTTAAATGATTAAAAAAATGGTCAAATGACCATTTTTATTTGTTTAATTTTCTTGTAAATCCATTAGAAGCTTTAAATTTACAATAATCTTTTAAATCATTATATACCATTTCTTCTCTATCTTTAATATGATTATAAACTATATCATATATTTGTGGATATTTTTTATAAAGACAATTTAATGTTGTAATAAATCCTTCATAATCATCAATTGGTGTACTAAATACAAATTGTCCTTCCACAGCTTTAGCATCAAAAAAAGTAATAGTGCCATCATCATTTAATATAATACCGGTACTTAATTCTTTTGTATATTTAATTTCAAATTTCATTTGTTTTCCCTCCTTTTTAGTTTATTATACTAAATTGACGAGAAAAGTCATTATTTTTAGATTTACAATAATCTGCAATTTCTCTATATTCTTTTTCTTCTTTATTTTGTATATGTTCATAAACCACTTTATATATTTCTGGATGTTTTCTTGCAATAATATCTAAATCTCCAAGAAAGCGATACATATTTTCTTCATTATTAGGAATAATAGATCTATTACGATATATTTTTCCAAATGAACTTTCTACAACACCATTATCAAGTAATCTAATTTTAGTATAAATAGATTCTATACCATCATCAGAATAATAAAAAATATATTCATTATTTAACATACTTCCATCTCCTTGATAAAATATTATAACTATTAAATTAATTCATGTCAAATAATATCTACACTAATGTATTAATTTATGTTATAATACAGCTTGGAGTTGATGTGGTATGAAAACACCAAATATGATTAATGCTAAAAAAAGAAATGTTAAAGCACCAGAATATATTTCTTATGATAAAAAATATTCAAATTTTGGTAAAAATAAAAAATATTATGTAAGAACTTATGGTTGTCAAATGAATGAACATGATAGTGAAAAAATAAAAGGT
This sequence comes from uncultured Bacilli bacterium, assembly GCA_947628895.1. GTDB lineage: Bacteria > Bacillota_I > Bacilli_A > RF39 > UBA660 > CAG-1000. The sequence goes on along the minus strand of CANRBS010000024.1, from coordinate 2,709 downwards.
ATGCTTGAAACCGTAGGTTTTACTTCATGTGAAAGTGTAGAGGAAGCTGATATAGTTATATTAAATACTTGTGCTATTAGAGAAAATGCACATGATAAAGTATTTGGTTTTTTAGGTGTATTAAAACATATAAAAGATACAACAAATCCTGATTTATTAATTGGTGTTTGTGGATGCATGTCTCAAGAAGCCGTAGTAGTTAAAGAAATATTAAGTAAATATAAATATGTTGATTTTGTATGTGGAACACATAATTTAGATAATTTATTATCAATCATTAAAAATAAAATTGATACTAATAAAATGCAAGTAGAAGTTGAAAGTTATGAAGGTGATATTGTTGAAAATATACCAGTTGATAGAGATAGTAAATATTCTGCTTGGGTTGATATAATTTATGGTTGTGATAAGTTTTGTACTTATTGTATAGTTCCATATACAAGAGGTAGTCAAAGAAGTAGAAAGAAAGAAGATATTTTAGAAGAAATTAAAAAATTAAAAGAAGATGGATACAAAGAAGTAACATTACTTGGTCAAAATGTTAATGCTTATGGAAAAGATTTATATGATAATTATAACCTTGCTAATTTACTTAAAGATGTAAGTGATATAGGAATAGATAGAATTAGATTTGTAACATCTCATCCATGGGATTTTACAGATGAAATGGTAGATATAATCGCGGAACGAGATAATATAATGCCATATATTCATTTACCACTTCAATCAGGAAGTAATAAAATATTAAAATTAATGAATAGAAGATATACTAAAGAAGATTATTTAAAATTATATAATTCTATTCGTGAAAAAGTTAAAAATTCTAGTATTACAACAGATATAATAGTTGGTTTTCCAGGAGAAACAGAAGAAGATTTTGAAGAAACACTTGATGTTGTAAATAAATGTAAATTTGACGGAGCTTTTACATTTGCATTCTCTAAAAGAGAAAATACACCAGCTGCTTTAATGAAAGAAACAGTAAGTGAAGAAGAAAAATTAGATAGATTACATAGATTAAATGAAGTAGTTAATAAATATAGTAATATGGCTAATAAAAAAATGATGGGTAAAACAGTAAAATGTTTAGTAACATCACTTAGTGATAAAGATAAAAATAAAGTATGTGGATATACTGAAAATATGAAACTTGTTAATATTAAAGGTGATAAATCATTAATAGGTAAAATAGTTGATGTTAAAATAACTGATACTAAGAGTTTCTCACTTGATGGTGAATATGTAGAATAAGATATATCATTTATATCTTTTTTTGTGGTTTTCTATAATTGAAAGTTTGTTATAAAAGATAGTCTAAAGGCAATAATAGTTGTTACTATTCACAGCTAAAATAGCCAAAAATTAATTTTTACCACTTTTGGTATTAAAATACTATAAAATTGGGAATTGACATATAAAAAGCAAAGATTTTTTATATAAATCTTCCACTTTGAAAAAATTGACATTTTTAAAAATTTTTTCTGAAATAATTGCAAACTCTTATATTACCTAGGTTTGCGAGATTTTCTAAAATCGGCTGTGAATAGTAACTAATAGTTTGTAAAATTAGTAAGGTGCCTCTTGATATATATATATATAGGGTATAATAGGGTGTGAAAATAGAAAAGAGGTAACCAAAATGAAAAATAAAAATGCTTTTACATTAGTAGAACTTTTAGCAGTAATAGCAATACTCGCAATATTAGTAATTATAGCTTTACCTAATGTACTTAAAATGTTTAGAGATGCAAAAGTAAATACATTTACCCGTGAAGTACAAAATATAATGAGAAGTGCAGAAAGTAAATATGTATCTGCTTCAATCGGAAGCAAAGCAGTTAATTGTTTTGATAGTAGTACAAATACATTAAATTTAGATGGAAGAAGTAACATAATGTATGTAGTTAAATTTAATGATAAAGGAAAGATAGTAGAAATAAATGCAAGAGATGAAGCAAATGAATTAATAGCTTCTTCATCAAGTGGAATACAAAGAGAAGATATAGGAAAGAAATATAAAGTAGAAGCAGCCAAAACAAGTATAACTGATTGCAAAGGAAATCAGTTGATTGATGGAGAAAAGCCAAAAACAAAATATGTAGAAAGTGAATTAAATGGAGCTGACCCAGTATTGGGAGATAAAATGATACCAGTAATGTTATCAGATACAGGTGTAGCAACATATGCGGACGAGTATGATGAGTGGTATAAATATTCATCTAAAAAATGGGCAAATGCAGTAATACTAGTAGACAAACCAAGCAATCCTAATTATAAAGAAGGAGACACTATAGCTGAATCAGATATAAGGGCATATTTTGTATGGATACCAAAATATAGTTATAGAATATTTAATTTAGGAAATTATGAAGGATTAGAAAGTAGTCAACCAGAAAGTCAAATAAAAGAAATAGAGATAGAATTTGGAACAAGAACAACAGGAGAAGTAGAGGGTGAGTGTATAACACCAATGGAAAGTGGACTTTCAAGAGCAACTAATGCCACAAAAGATTGTCAAGTAGGAGATTTAATGACACATCCAGCATTCTTAAGTATACCAAGTAATGGATTTTGGGTTGGAAAATTTGAAACAGGATATAATCAAAATAGTGATACAACACAACCTATAACTGATGAAAATATAGCTACATGGACAACAGCAAATGCACAAGTAAATAGTGAAAAACCAGCAAATTTAATAGTAAAACC
>CANRBS010000023.1 GCA_947628895.1 uncultured Bacilli bacterium | reverse complement strand
AAACTGGAAGTAGTGGAATGGATAGTATAATAGCGGATACTACATATGATAAATATTTAGATAAATATTCAAAATCAATTAGATCAAGTACATCATTTAAATATAGAATATTAGGAGATGCAACTGGAGAGTTAGGACCATTTTGGAGTAGTAGTGGATACTATCAAAGTACATGGTATGCCGATGGCTCGGACTTCGTTGAGCCTACTTACCCTTGGTTTGATCGTGGGGGCTACTTCAGTGGCACCCCTCGTGCTGGTCAGTTCAGCTTTCACAGGTACACAGGTGATGCCAACTCTCTCTACGGCTCCCGTCTCGTTCTAAAGCCTTAACTCCTTTGCTTTCGTCCAACCAGCCACCTCTTTTTAAAGTGGCTGGTTGGCAAAAATTTATTTAAAGAGGCATTTATGGAAAAAAATATTTTCCAATTAAATAAATGTAGGTTATAATTGTGAAAACTTAGCTCATTTGTTTCTTAGGCTCTCTCTTTTGCCGACAACTCGAACTTCGTTGAGCCTACTAACCCTTGGTTTGATCGTGGGGGCAACTACAGTAACACCACTCATGCTGGTCAGTTCAACTTTAACAGGAACACAGGTGATGCCAACTCTAACAACGGCTCCCGTCTCGTTCTAGACTATTATATAAAAGTTATAACTTCGTTATGGTAAAATTAACATTAAAAATATTTTTATATTTAGTTAATTCGTTTAAGGACTTTACTATAATGTTTATATTAGAAATTATAACCTTTCTATATTTTAAATATAGATAAAAAAATAAACAAAATTTTTTGGTAAGTAGTAAAGTGGCGAAAATCAGAAAATTTGGAAGCAGTACATTAGTACTGTTTTTATAAAATGAAATAGGTGAAATATGAGTAAGATATATAATAAATACTTAGAATTAAAATCTATTGATAAAGATAAGTTATATCTATTTAAATCTGGAAAATTTTATATTTTTATAGCTGATGATTGTGATAAAATAAACGATTATATAGTACTTAAAAAAGTAAAATTTACTAATAATATATTTAAATGTGGTTTTCCTGAAAATGCATTAAATGATTATATGAGAGTATTTAAAAATCAAAAACTAAATATAGAAATAATAGAAGATATAACTTTAAATGAAAAAAATATAAATGATTTTATACTAGATATTGATATTAATAAAATATCACCATTAGAAGCACTTAATATTTTAAATGAAATTAAGGAAAAAATAAAAAATGAAGAAAGAAATAGATGAAACTAGAATATATAGAGTATATTTAGAACTTATATCTTATATAGAATTGATTTGTGAAAAATATCCAAAAGATGCTAAAAATGGATTTGTTATAACTTTAAAAGAATATTTGTATAAGGGCATGGAAGATATTTTAATTGCTTATAAGGAATTTGATAAAAATATCAAATTAAAATATTTAAGTTCTTTAGATATTAAGTTAAAAATGTTAAAAGTATTTGGAAGAATTTCATATAAGAAGAAATACATTAATAAGAAAAATTATGAAGCATGGAGTAGAAAAATTAATAATGTTGGAATGTGTTTAGGTGGTTGGATTAACTCATGTCTAAAACAATAAAGAATTGTTTTTATAAGAAATTAACTTTTGAAAATATTTTAAATGCACATATAAGGGCAAGTAAAGGTAAAAAAAATAAAAAAGAATTAATATTATTTGAAATAGATTTAGAAACAAATTTAATAAAAATATTAGATGATATAAAAAATAATAAATATAAATTTGGTGATTATAGGGAATTTAAAGTATATGAACCAAAAGAAAGATTAATTAAATCATTACCATATAGAGATAGAATTGTTCATCAATGGTATATTCATGAATTTATAAAGCCATATTATTATTCCAGATTTATAAAAGATTCTTATGCATGTATAGAGAATAAAGGTACTCATGTTGGAGTAAAAACATTACAAAAATATATGAGAATAATGAAACATAAATATAAAAATTATTATGTTCTTAAATGTGATATTAAGAAATTTTTTTATAATATAGATAAAAGTATATTAATTAATATATTAAGTAAAAAAATAAAAGATAAAAAATTATTATCATTTACTAAAATTATATTAAATGATAATGAAAAAATAGGTATTCCAATTGGTAATTATACTAGTCAATTTTTTGCAAATATTTATTTAAATGAATTAGACCATTTTATTAAAGATAAAAAACATATTAAATATTATATAAGATATATGGATGATTTTATTTTACTTTTAGAAACAAAAGAAGAATGTAATAAATTATTACAAGAAATAGATTATTTTTTAAATTCTAAATTAAATTTAAAATTGAATGATAAAAGTAGATATTATAAAAGTTCAAATGGTATTGATTTTTGTGGTTATAGAATTTATGAAACACATATATTACTTCGTAAAAGATTTAAAAATAATGTTAGTAAAAATGTTAAATTGTGGAAAAAATTAAATATTGAAAATAAATTTTGTAATAAAAAATTTATATTAAGTTATAATTCATTAACCGCACATGCAAGTCATTCTAATTCTTATAATTATTTTAAAAAAATTGATTTAGAATTAAAAGATATTTTAAATAATAATATATAAACTCCCATAACCATCTTCACATTACATACACTAGTTGTATGTTTCTTTTTGTATTTAGTAACTTTAAAAAATTTTTTCTAGGTATTAAAAGGCTTAAACAGATTTATACAAAATTTGACAAAATTTATTGTAGAAATATAAAGATATATGTAGTATAATGAAAACTACGATACGAATAAAAAGGAGAGATGAATGAAAATTAAAGTATTAGTAGTAGACGACAATGCAGTGCAGGTAAGTTTAATTAAGAAGTACTTTAATGAGAGTGATGAAGTAGAGGTTACATTATGTGCTTTAGATGGTAGTGATGCTATAAAATACATAGAAGCAAATGAGAAATTTGATATTATGCTTTTAGATTTAGTAATGCCAGTAGTAGATGGTATAGGTGTTTTAAAATATATTAAGAAAAATAATATTGATACAGAAGTTATAGTAATGTCATCATTTGCAGATGATGAAATAATAAAGAAAGTAAGTGAATATGGTGTTAAATATTATGCATTAAAGCCATTTGATTTAGAAAATTTAAAAGAAGAAATAGTTAGTATTGTAACATCTAATAGAAATAAAGAAGAACTTATAGAAATAGAAGATAAAGATATACAAATTAGAGTTACAAATTTACTTCATGAACTTGGTATTCCATCTCATATAAAAGGATATCAATATATACGATCCGCGATATTAATGGTTTATAATAATCCTGGATTTATTGGAGGAATCACTAAAGAATTATATCCAGATTTATCAGTAAAATTTAATACATCAACACAAAGAGTAGAAAGAGCTATAAGACATGCAATAGAAGTATCATGGCTAAGAGGAGATATTGACTTAATGGAAGAAATATTTGGTCATAGTGTTGATATAGATAGAGCAAAACCAACTAATAGTGAATTTATTGTAACTATTGCAGATAAATTAAGATTAGATATGATTAATGTTAAATCATAGTAAGCTACATTAAGATTAAATGAAATATACATTTAATTTTTTTTATTTGTGTGTTAAAATGTTTACAGGAGAAAGAAATGAAAAAGATAGTTTTATTAATATTAGATGGTTTTGGCATAAGAGAAAATGAAAATGGTAATGCTATTAAAGCAGCTAATTTAACAAATTTAACAAATATATTATCAAAGTTTCCAATGAGTGAACTTACAACTGGTGGAGAAGAAGTAGGTCTTCCAAAAGGTGTAATTGGAAATAGTGAAACAGGACATATAACTATAGGTAGTGGAAGAACTATAATTCAACCATACACAATGATAAATAACAGTATTAAAGATAAAAGCTTTTTTGATAATGATCATTTACTTGATTTAATGGATCATGTTAATGAAAATAAATCAACTCTACATTTAATAGGTTTAATATCTACTAGTACTAATCACTCTAGTATGGACCATTTTTATGCTGTACTTGCTCTTGCTAAAATTAGAGGAATTAAAAATGTAATGTTTCATTTTATAACAGATGGGGAAGACTGTGGACAAAAAACAGCAAAAGATGTAATTAAAAACTTTATGCAAAAAATAGAAAAATTAGGCCTTGGCAGTATTGGAACAATATGTGGAAGATATTATGCTATGGATAATGATGGAAACTATGATAGAATTAAAAAATCTTATGATGTAATTTCTCATAATATTGGTAATACTTTCTCAGATTATGAAAGATGTATTGATTTACATTATAAAAATAATATAACAGATGAATTTATAAATCCTAGTGTAATAACAAAAGGATCTTATATAAAAGAAAATGATGGAGTATTATTTGTTGATTTTAGACCTGAAAGAATGGAAGAATTAATATCATCATTTGTAGATCCAACATTTAATATGTTTAGTGTTAAAAGATTTAAAAATGTTAAATATATGTCTCTTTATAGTACGAATGAATTAATTGAGGGTGCTTATACTAATGAAACAATTTCTAATACATTTGGTAAGTATCTTGCTGATTTAGGATTTAGACAAGCCCGCATAGCAGAAGTACCTAAATATCAACATGTAACATATTTCTTTGATGGAGCAGAAGAATTTAGTGATAAAAACTTATTTAAAATATTGGTTCCATCACCTAAAGTCGCGAGATATGATATAAAACCAGAAATGAATATAGTAGAAGTAACCACTTCTGTACTTGATGCAATGGAAGATGATTTTGATTTTATACTAGTTAACTTTGCAAATCCTGACATGGTAGGTCATTCTGGAAATATTCAAGCTGTTGTAAGAAGTCTTGAAGCATGTGATATATGTGTAGGTAAAATACTTGAAAAAGCTAATGAAAATTTTTATGATTTAGTTATAACTTCTGATCATGGAAATGTAGAACTCATGAAAGATAATGATGGAGAAATAAATACAAGTCATACAGATAGTAAAGTACCATTTATAATATGTAATGATAAATATAAACTAAAACCAAATGGATCATTAAAAGATGTAATACCTACAATTATTGATATGTATGAAATTAGTAAACCAAAAGAAATGACAGGGGAAAGTTTAATAGAAAAGTAGGAAGAGTGAAAAATGAATGAAAAGGGAAATGAAAATTTAGTTAATACAAATGATAATGACTCTAATACAAAATTAGATAATAATATCTATGAACCTAGTACTCCTGTTATTTTAGAGCCCCCAAGAAAAACAAATAATGAGGAAGAGAAAAAAGGTTTAAAATTTAAATTAAATAGAGTTTCAAAAGAAAATAAAAAAGATAATAAAGAAAATAGAGAAACTAAAGAAATAAAAGATACAAATAATAAAAAAGAAACTAAAGAAGATAATAATGAAGAGGAAATAATAAAAAATGTAAAAGAAGAAATACATGATGAAATGTATTTAAAAAATAAATCAAATAAATATTTAATAATATTAATTAGTTTTTTTGTAATTTTGTTAATAGCTTTTGTAATTTATTATTATTTAGTTATGATGCCTTCTAAAATATTTAATGATGCAATCAATTCAACTTTTTTAAGTTTTAAAGAAAAAATTAATTTATTAAAAAATACACAAATTGATACTACAAAAATAAATATGAATGTAAATATAAAAAGTGATAATTCCAACTTTCTTGAATTAAATGATTTAAATATTAAAAGCAGTTTAGGAATAAATTTAAAAAATGGAAATATTAACACACAAATAAAACTTTTTAAGTATAATAATTCAATATTTGATACAAAAATATATTTACAAAATGGAAAAACATATTTAAATTATCCAAATTTAGATAATTTAAATACATCTGATAAAAACATTCAATTTAATTTAATTCCAAATGGAAATGATAATGTTTTAAAATATGATATTAGAAGATTGACTTCTTTGTATAATGTACTAGAAGAAACTAAAAATGATATTTTAAATATGATAGATGATGAAAACTTAAAGCGAACTATTGTATTTAAAAGAATTAATGATACAACAACAATTGCATTAAAAGTAAATTGTAAATTAAATAAAGAAGAATTAACAAATATTTATTATCAAATATTTAGTAAATATATAACTGATGATGTTGTGCTTGATGAATTACAAATTGCAACTGGATATGATAGGGAAACTATTATAAATTATTTAAAGAAAATAATGTCACAAAAATTTTCTTTAGACAATATAAGTGTTAATTTATATACTAATCTTGCTAATACTAGTTTAGTATCTTTTGATATAAAAATAAACAATAAATATTATCTTGAAGTTGACTATTTAAATGGATATTATAAATTTACTATAATTGAATATGAAAATTCAAAAGAAAAATTAAATATTAATGGATACTATAATATTATTAAAAAAACTTTAAGTGGAGAAGCTATCTTAGAAGATAATAATACATATTCAAAATTTAAGTATAAATATGTAAATTTAGATTCCAGTGAAAAATTATTTTCAAGTACTTTTGATTTAGAATTCTATACTGATACAAGTGACAAGCCTCTTCTTACATTAAATACCGCGGTAGCATCAAAGGAAAATGTAGATATAGATACTGTAGATGAATTGAATATATATACTTTAGATGATAGTGAAAATAATTTAACATTAACAGAAGAAGAATTAGCAATATTAGATGAACTTAAGAATCAAATAATTGAAAAAAATAATTTTATTCAAAATTTAATATTTAATAATAAAATAAAATGAATAAAGAATTGTGAAAAAATTAAGGAAAATTAAGAAAAAAAGCTTGATTTTTCTTTTCTTTTGCCATATAATTAATTGTAATTGACTTGGCGATGATATGCAAGGTTGCTGATACACCAGGTTAAGTTGAATTATAAACTTAATTTAAAATCAGGTAATTTGCATTTAGCAAGTCTATAAAAAATTATAGGCGAAGGAGGAAATTAATATGTCTAAAGACAAAGTAAGAATCAGACTTAAATCATTTGATCACAGAAGTGTTGATCAAGCTTGCTCAAAAATTGTTGAGACTGTTAAAAGAACTGGTGGAGTTGTTAGCGGACCTGTTCCACTACCAACAGAAATTGAAAAAATCACTATATTGAGAGCTGTTCACAAAGATAAAGATTCTCGTGAACAATTTGAAATTAGAACTCACAAGAGATTAATCGATATCACATCACCTAGTAAAGAAACAATTGATGCTCTTGCTCATTTGGATGTACCAAGTGGAGTAGATATTGAAATTAAAAAATAAGTAAAGTAGGAAAGGAAAGTTAAAATGAAAGGAATCTTAGGACGTAAAGTTGGAATGACTGAAGTATTCACAACTGACGGAAAATTAATACCTGTTACAGTTATAGAAGTTCCAAGTAATGTTGTAACTCAAATCAAAACTGTTGAAAAAGATGGGTATAATGCAATTCAATTAGGTGCTTTTGACAAAAAAGAAAAGTCATCTAATAAACCAGAAATGGGACATGTTAAAAAAGCAAATACATCACCTAAGCGCTTCTTAAAAGAAATAAGAGGAATTGACACATCTTCTTACACACTTGGACAAGTTATTGAAGCTGATGTATTTAAAAACGGAGACACAGTAGATGTAACTGGCACATCTAAAGGTAAAGGTTTCCAAGGTGTTATTAAGAGATGGAATCAATCTCGTGGACCAGAAACTCATGGTTCTACTTACCACAGACGTGTAGGATCACTTGGTACAATGAGACCAATGAGAGTTTTAAAAGGTAAAAAATTACCAGGACATATGGGTAATGAAACAATCACTATTCAAAACTTAATGATAGTTGATGTTGATATGGAAAATAAATGTATATTAGTAAGTGGAAATGTTCCAGGAGCTAAAAATTCATTTGTATTCATTAAAGAAGCAATTAAAGGTAGTAAATATACAGAACCTGTTGAATTAATTTCTTATGATGAAGAATCTACTGAAGAAGAGGGTGTAGTTGAACCTGAAACCGTTGTTGAAAATACAACTGCAGAAGAAACTACTGAAGAAAAAGCTGAAGAAGTAGAAGAAAAAGAAGAAACAACAGAAACTGAAACTACTAGTGAGGAGGTTTCTGAATAATGGCAAAAGTTCAAGTTTTAAACCTTAAAGGTGAAAAAGTTAAAGATTTAACACTTAAAGATGAAGTTTGGAATATTGAAGTAAACGAAAGTGTTATGCATGATGCAATCGTTTTATCACAAGCATCTTTAAGACAAGGAACTGCTAGTACAAAAACTAGAAGTGAAGTATCTGGTGGAGGTCGTAAACCTTATAAACAAAAAGGTACAGGTAATGCAAGACAAGGATCTACTCGTAGTCCACAATGGCCAGGTGGTGGAATTGTATTTGGACCAAAACCAAGAAAATATAATAAAAAACAAAATAGAAAAGAAAGAAGATTAGCATTAAAGAGTGCACTTACATCTAAATATAAAGATAAAGAATTAGTTGTAGTTGAAAACTTAAATTTAGAAAGCAACAAAACTAGAGCATTTAACGAAATATTAAAGAATCTTAAAATAGATGGAAAAGCATTAGTTGTTTATTCTCTTGATAATGAAAATTTATTCTTAGCATCAAGAAATAACGAAAATGTAGCTGTTTTAAGTCCAGAAGAAGTTAATGTTTTAGATTTAGTAGCAACATCTTATTTATTAATAGATGAAGAGGCAGTTAAGAAATTAGAGGAGGTGCTTAACTAATGAATATAATCTTAGCACCAGTAATAACTGAAAAAAGTGAAGCTTTAAAAGCAAATAATGTATATGTATTTAAGGTTTCTAAAAAAGCAAATAAAACTCAAATCAAAAACGAAATTGAAAAACAATTCAATGTAAAAGTATTAAATGTAAATACTGTAAATGCAGTACAAAAGAAAAGAAGAGTAGGAAGATATACAGGATTAACTACTGCTTATAAAAAAGCATATGTTAAACTTGCAGAAGGCTCTTCTATAGAATACTAGGAGGGATAATATGCCAATAAAGAGTTTTAAACCTAATACTCCTGGAACAAGAGGAATGAGTACTCTTATAAATGAAGAAATAACAAAAAGTACTCCAGAAAAAAGTCTTCTTGTTAAAAAAAGTAAAACAGGTGGAAGAAATAATCAAGGAAAAATAACTGTTCGTCATATTGGTGGAGGAGTAAGACGTAAATATCGTGTTATTGATTTCAAAAGAAATAAAGATGGTATTGAAGGTCGTGTTGCTTCTATAGAATATGATCCAAACAGAAGTGCAAATATAGCATTAGTAAATTATGCTGATGGAGAAAAAAGATATATAATCGCTCCATTAAACTTAAAAGTTGGAGATAAAATTGAAAGTGGAGTAACCGCTGATATCAAAGTTGGAAATGCATTACCACTTGAAAATATTCCTGTAGGTACAACTGTTCACAATGTTGAATTAAACCCAGGTGCAGGAGCAAAACTTGCAAGAAGTGCTGGAAGTAGTGTTCAAATCTTAGGTAAAGAAGGAAAATATGTAATCTTAAGACTTAAGAGTGGAGAAACTAGAAAAGTACTTGGAACATGTCGTGCTACTGTTGGTGAAGTTGGAAACACTGATTATGAATTAGTACATTTAGGAAAAGCAGGAAGAAAAAGACATATGGGAATTAGACCTACAGTTCGTGGATCTGTTATGAACCCTAATGATCACCCACATGGTGGTGGTGAAGGTAGAGCTCCAGTTGGTCGTGCTCAACCAATGACTCCTTGGGGTAAACCAGCTCTAGGACTTAAGACTAGAAAAACTAAAAAGTCATCTGAAAAATTAATAATGACAAGACGTAAGAAATAATTAAGAAAGGAACCGTAAAATGTCAAGAAGTTTAAAAAAAGGACCTTATACATTCCCTAGACTATTAAATAGAGTTAGAGAATTAAATGAAAAAGGTAAAAAAGAAGTAATTAAAACTTGGTCAAGACGTTCTACAATTTATCCAGAATTCGTTGGTCATACATTTGCTGTTCACAATGGACGTGAATTTATACCAGTATATGTTACTGAAGATATGGTAGGACACAAACTTGGTGAGTTTAGTTTAACTCGTAAGTTTACTGGCCATGCCGGCAGCGGTAAGAAATAGGAGGTAAAAAGTGGAAACTTATAGTATACATAAGGGTGCAATGATTGCTCCTAGAAAAGCAAGAATGACACTAGACTTAATTAGAGGAAAAAAAGTATCTCAAGCTGAGGCAATACTACTTACTACAAATACTAAAGCAAGTAGATTAATAATAAAAGTTCTAAATTCTGCTGTTGCTAATGCTGTTAATAACTTTGGTGCTAATAAAGAAGACTTAGTAATCAAAGAAACTTATGTTAATGAAGGAAGAACTTTAAAAAGAAGAAAAGCTGCATCTCACTCAAGAGTTGCAAAAAATTATCACAGAACAAGTCATATTTATGTTTGTGTAACTGATAATAAGAAAGAGAAGGAGGACTAAACATGGGACAAAAAGTAAGTCCAGTAGGACTTAGAGTTGGTATCAACAGAGACTGGGAAAGTAAATGGTATGCACCAACTAAAGATTTTGCTAAATATTTAAATACTGATTTAAAAATCAGAAAATATTTAGATAAAGAATTAAAAGGATGTTCAGTTGCTTCTATCGTAATTGAAAGAAATAAAAAAAGAACAAATGTAATTATCAATACATCAAAACCTGGTATCGTAATTGGTAAAGGTGGAGCTGATATTGAAAAACATAAAAAAGCTTTACAAAAACTAACTGGTGAAGAAATTTATTTATCAATAGTTGAAGTTAAAAATCCTGATCTAAATGCTGCATTAGTAGCTGAATCAATCGCGATGCAAATTCAAAATAGAGCTTCATTTAGAGCAGTACAAAAAAGAGCAATTAGAAATACAATGAAAGCAGGAGCTGTTGGTATAAAAGTAGCTGTATCTGGAAGATTAGCTGGAGCTGAAATGGCTAGAACTGAAGGATATACAGAAGGAACTGTACCACTACACACATTAAGAGCAGATATAGATTATGCACATAAAGAAGCAGATACTATTTATGGAAAAATTGGTGTAAAAGTATGGATTTACAAAGGTGAAATCCTTCCTGCTAAAAAGAATAAGGGAGGTCATAAAGATGTTAATTCCAAAGAGAACTAAATATAGAAAACCTCATAGAGTAAGTTATGAAGGAAAAGCTAAAGGTAATACAACACTTACTCAAGGTGAATATGGACTTATGGCTAAAGAAGGAGCATACATTACAGCAAGACAAATTGAAGCAGCAAGAATTGCTATGACTCGTTATATGAAAAGTTTTAAAAGAGGAAAAGTATTTATTAACATTTTCCCACACTTAGCAAGAACTAAGAAACCTGCTGAAGTTCGTATGGGTAGTGGAAAAGGTAATGTTGAAGAATGGGCAGCAGTAGTTAAAGAAGGTAAAATCATGTTTGAAATGACTGATGTTACTGAAGAAATAGCTAGAGAAGCTTTCCGTCTTGCAGGACACAAACTACCAATTAAAACAAAATTTGTTGCAAAGGATGTGGCTAAATAATGAAAATGGTAGATATTAGAAAATTAACCACTGAAGAATTAAATAAAAAACTAGATGAAAATAAAAAAGAATTATTTAATTTAAAATTTTCTCTAGCAACTGGAACTTTAGAAAAACCTCATAGAATTAAAGAATTAAGACATGATGTTGCTAAAATCAAAACAGTTATTAGAGAAAGAGAATTAGAAAGTAAGGAGGAAGCTTAATAATGGAAAATAAGAAACAAGAATTAGTTGGAAAAGTTGTAAGTGCTTCTTGTAATAAAACTATTACTATTGAAGTTGTAACTTATAAAAAGCATCCACTTTACAAGAAAAATGTAAAAACTACTAAAAAGTATGCAGTACATGATGAGGATAACAAAGCTAAAGTAGGAGATATAGTTAAAGTTGTATCTTCTCGTCCTCTATCTAAAACAAAAAGATATGTATTAGATAGCATTGTTGAGGAAGCTGTTATTCTTTAATTAAGAAAGGAGAGAGTTATGATACAACCAGAAAGCCGTTTAAAGGTAGCTGACAATTCTGGTGCTCGTGAAATCTTAGTAATCAGAGTACTTGGTGGAAGCAAAGTTAAAAGCGGAAATATTGGAGATGTTGTTGTAGGAACAGTTAAAAAAGCAATTCCAAATTCAAACACTCCAAAAGGAAAAGTAGTTAAAGCTGTTATTGTAAGAACAGTTCAAGGTGTTAGAAGAAGTGATGGAAGTCATATTAAATTTGACGACAATGCTTGTGTATTAATTAAAGATGATAATAGTCCTGTTGGAACTCGTGTTCTAGGACCTGTAGCTAGAGAACTTCGTGATAAAAACTATATGAAAATTGTTTCACTAGCTCCAGAAGTATTATAGGAGGATATCATGAAGATAAAAGTAGGAGACAATGTCCGTGTTATTACAGGAAGTAATAAAGGAAAAGAAGGAAAAGTACTACAAATATTAAGAAAAGAAAATAAAGTTGTTATAGATGGAATTAACATTGTTAAAAAACATGTAAAACCAAATAGACAAAATGAAACTGGTGGAATTCTAGAAGTAGAAGCTCCAATTCATATTTCTAATGTTAAAGTAGTAGATAAAAAAGCTGAAAAAGCTGAAAAGAAAGAACAAAAAGAAGTAAAAAAAGAAACAAAAAAGGAAGTAAAAGAAACTAAAGAAAAGAAAACTTCTAAGAAAAAAGAAGAAAAAGAAAGTAAGTAGGTGAATTATGGAAACATTAAAAAAATTATATGAAGAATCAATAGTTCCAAATTTAACTAAAAAGTTTAACTACACTACTAAAATGCAAGTACCTAAATTAGAAAAAATCGTTCTAAATATGGGTGTAGGTGATGCTATCAACGATCAAAAATTTCTTGATGCAGCAGTTAAAGATCTAGAAGCATTATCAGGACAAAAACCAGTTATTACAACTGCTAAAAAGTCAATTGCAGGTTTCAAACTTAGAGAAGGAAATAAAATAGGTTGTAAAGTTACATTAAGAGGAGATAATATGTATAACTTCTTAAATAAACTAATTACAATCGCACTTCCTAGAGTTAGAGATTTTAGAGGAATATCTAAAAATAGTTTTGATGGAAGAGGTAATTATACTCTTGGTATCAAAGAGCAATTAGTATTTCCAGAAGTAGAATATGATCAAGTTATTAAAGTTAGAGGTTTAGATATAGTAATGGTTACAACAGCTAAAACTAATGAAGAAGCACTTGCTTTATTAACTGAATTTGGGTTACCTTTTAGAAAGTAAGAAAGGAAATATTATGGCAAAGAAAAGTAAATTAATATCACAACAAAGAGGAAGCAAATTCTCTACAAGAAATTATACTAGATGTACAAGATGTGGTCGTCCACATGGTGTACTAAGTAAATTTGGTGTATGCCGTATTTGCTTTAGAGAACTTGCTTATAAAGGACAAATACCAGGTGTTAAAAAATCAAGCTGGTAATAAAATTTAAAAATAAAAAAATAAAATACCAAAACATTAACTATCAGTGTTAATAAGAAGGGAGGACCTATAATGGTTAATGATACAATCGCAGATATGCTTACAAGAATTCGTAATGCTAACGCGCTAAAGTATAAAACAGTTGAAATACCAGGAACTAAAATGACTAAAGGTATTGCTGATATTTTAACTAAAGAAGGATTTATAGCTGGATATGATGTTAACAAATTAGCTGTTGGAGAAATGTTAGTTGTAAATCTAAAATATTCAAAATCTAAAGAAAGAGTAATCACTGGTCTTAAAAGAATTAGTAAACCAGGATTACGTGTGTATGCTAAAGCTGATGAAATGCCAAGAGTTCTAAATGGACTTGGAATAGCAATTATTTCAACTTCAGAAGGTCTTATGACTGATAAAGAAGCTAGAAGTAAAAAACTTGGTGGAGAAGTTTTAGCTTATATATGGTAGGTGTGTTATGAGTAGAATAGGAAATAGAATATTAACTATACCATCAGGAGTAGAAGTAAGTGTTGATGGTAACAAAGTAACAACAAAAGGACCAAAAGGAACATTAGAATTCAATTTTAAGAATGATAGTGTTGATGTAAAAGTTGAAGATGGAAAAGTTCTTGTAACTAGAAAAAATGAACTTAAAACATCAAAACAATTACACGGAACTACTAATTCAATTATCAATAACATGATGATTGGTGTAAGTGAAGGATTTAAAAGAGAATTAGAAATCAATGGTGTTGGATATAGATTCCAAGTTCAAGGAAATAAAGTAATTATTTCAGCAGGATATTCTCATCCAGTAGAACTTGAAGTACCATCTGGTATCAAAGTTGAAATGCCTGATAAATCTACAAACGAACTAATCGTTAGTGGTTTTGATAAACAAGCAGTATCAGAATTTGCTGCTAAAATTAGAAAAGTAAGAGAACCTGAACCATATAAAGGTAAAGGTATTAAGTTCAAAGAAGAACATATCCGTCGTAAAGAAGGAAAGAAAGCTGCTTAGGAGGTAAAAAATGATAAAAAAAGAATCAAAAAATGATATGAGATTAAAAAGACATAAAAAAATCAGAAGAACTTTATCTGGTAATGAAACTACTCCTAGACTAAGTGTATTTAGAAGTAATACTGCTATTTATGCACAATTAATAGATGATGTTAAAGGTGTAACATTAGCAAGTTCATCTTCTTTAGAACTAAAACTAAAAAATAATAATATTGAAGCTGCTAAAGCAGTTGGAAAAGATATAGCTAAAAAAGCTAAAGAAGCTAAAATCAAAACAGTAGTTTTTGATAGAAGTGGATATCTATATCACGGAAAAATTAAAGCATTAGCTGATGCTGCCCGTGAAAATGGACTAGAATTCTAGGAGGAAATTTATGAACGGTAATAAAAGAACTGATCGTGAACCAAAAAAATTATATGAAGATAAAATAATATCTATTGGTAAAGTTACAAAAGTTACACAAGGTGGAAGAAACTTTAGATTTTCTGCAACTGTTGCTGTAGGTGATAGAAAAGGTAATGTAGGAATTGGTACTGGTAAAAGTAAAGAAATTCCTGTAGCTGTTAGTAAAGCAATTAAAGAAGCAGAAAAAAATATTGTACATGTAGATTTAGTTGATGGAAGAACTATTTCTCATGAAGTTACTGGAGTATGTGGAGCTGCTAAAGTATTAATTAGACCTGCTAAAGCTGGTCGTGGAATTATCGCTGGTGGAGCATCAAGAATTGTTCTTGAACTTGCTGGTGTAAAAGATGTTGTTTCTAAATCACTTGGAAGCAATACTCAAATTAATACTGCAAAAGCTACAATTGAAGCTCTAGCTAATCAAAGAACTATAGAACATGTAGCTAGTCTTCGTGGAAAAACAGTTGAGGAGGTCTTAAAATAATGAAATTACATGAATTAAGTAAAGTTGAAGGATCAACTCATAGAAGAAAAATAGTAGGAAGAGGTCCTGCAAGTGGACATGGTAAAACTTCTGGAAGAGGAGAAAAAGGTCAAAAGGCTAGAAGTGGTGGAAGTGTACACATTTGGTTTGAAGGTGGACAAACTCCATTATATAAAAGACTTCCAAGAAGAGGATTTTCAAATGCTAGATTTGCAACTAAATATGCAATAGTAAATGTTTCAGATTTAAATAGATTTAAAGATGGAGCCGTAGTTACTCCTGAATTATTAAAAGAATCTGGACTTATTAAAAAAGAATTAAATGGAATTAAAATTTTAGGTAATGGTAAATTAGAAAGAAAATTAACAGTTAAAGCTAATGTATTTACTAATAGTGCTATTACTAAAATAGAAGAGTTAGGTGGAACTACGGAGGTGATTTAAGATGTTTGCTACATTTAAGCAAATATTTAGATCTTCTAATAAAGATTTAAGATTTAGAGTTCTATACACACTTGGTGTATTATTCATCTTCGCGGTAGGTAATTCAATTACAATTCCTGGTATGCAAGTAATTAATGGAAATATTGGATTTTTAGAATTATTCAATGCAATGAGTGGTGGAGGATTAAAACAATTTTCAATCTTTGCACTAGGTGTTATGCCATATATCACTGCATCAATAATTATCCAAATACTTCAAATGGATATAATCCCATACTTTAAAGAATTAAAAGAAATGGGTGAAGAAGGAAGAAGAAAAATTGCAAAAATAACCAGATATGCTGGTCTTGCAATTGCATTCATTCAAGGATTCTTCTATCCTATGATGTTTATTGGAAAAACAAGTGAACCAATGTTCTATTTTAAAACAGCTCTAATCTTAACTGCAGGTACTGCATTCTTGTTATGGTTAGGAGATCAAATTACTAATAAAGGAATAGGAAATGGAGTATCATTAATAATCATGGCTGGTATTGTTAATACTTTACCTGATATGTTTGTTAAAGTATTTAATTCATTAATTCCTGGTGCTAGTAATTTATTAATAGCTTGGTTATCATTTGCATTATTTATATTATTATATTTAGGAATTATAGTAGGAGTTATATTTGTCCAAGAAGCTGAAAGAAGAATACCTATTCAGTATTCAAATAGAAGCTCATCAAGTTATGGTGGACAACAAACTTTCTTACCACTTAGATTAAACTCAGCAGGTGTTATGCCTGTCATAATAGCAAGTGTTATTATGGGAATTCCATCAATACTTAGTTATTTTATAAAAAATGCTAAAGTTGTAGGATTTTTAAATAATTATTTATCCACATCAAAACCAGTTGGATTTATAATTTATATAGTATTAATATTAATATTTACTTATGTTTATACATTCTTAACAATCAACCCAGATGAATTAAGTAAAAACTTAAATAAAAATGGTGGATACATTCCTGGTATTAGACCTGGAAGTGAAACTAAAAAATATATTTCAAAAGTTCTTTCAAGAATTACATTCTTAGGTGCAATATTCATTGCAATAATTGCAGCACTACCAACAATATTTACAGCAATAACTGGTATGGATGATAGTGTTAAATTAGGTGGAACATCAATCTTAATTGCAGTTGGTGTACTTCTTGAAACATACAAACAACTTGAAAGTTCAGTGGCATCAAGAAATTATAA
Source organism: uncultured Bacilli bacterium (assembly GCA_947628895.1). Taxonomy (GTDB): domain Bacteria; phylum Bacillota_I; class Bacilli_A; order RF39; family UBA660; genus CAG-1000. Next base: position 6,975 of record CANRBS010000023.1, on the reverse strand, counting down.
TAGGAGATAAGATATGAATTTAATTTTAATTGCACCACCTGCTGCTGGAAAAGGCACAATGGCTAGTATGTTAAACAAAAAATATGGTCTTGTATGCATATCAGCAGGTGAACTTTTAAGGGGAGTTGACCCTAATAGTGAAATAGGTCAAGAAATTAGGACACTTCAAGCTAAAAGAGAATTAGTACCTGATGAAATAACTAATAAGCTAATGAAAGAAAGATTAATGAAGGATGATGTAAAAAATGGATTTATCTTAGATGGATATCCAAGACACATGCCTCAAGTAGCCGCAGTTAATCAAATGTGTGAAGAATTAAATTTCAAAATAGATTATGCACTACTATTAAATGTTGATTATGATTTAGCTTTAAAAAGAACTATTGGAAGAAGAATATGTCCAAATTGTAAACAAACTTATAATGTATTAACTGGTGTAAATGCACCTAAAGTTGAAAATATGTGTAATGATTGTAATGTTGAATTAACAACAAGAAACGACGATAATGAAGAAACATTTAAAATCGGTTATGCAGCATATGAAAAAAATTGTAAACCAGTTATTGAATATTATAGAGAAAAAGGTATACTAGTAGAATTAGATGCTAGTAAAGACCCACAATCAACTTTTGAACAATTTGAACAAATAATAGGAAGTAAAAATAATGATTAGTATTAAAAATGAACAAGAAATTGAACTCATGAGAAAATCTGGACAAATTACTTATGAAGTATTAATGAAATTAAAAGATTTTATTCATGAAGGAGTAACAACAAAAGAAATTGATAAATTTGCTCATGATTATATTGTTAGTCATGATGCTACACCTTCATTTCTTGGTTATGAAGGATACCCTGCTAGTACTTGTGTTAGTATTAATGACATGGTAGTGCATGGTATACCTGATAATACTAAATTAAGAAATGGTGATATTGTTTCAGTAGATGTTGGTAGCATTTATAAAGGGTATCACTCAGATTCAGCTTATACTTATATAGTAGGTAAGGTTGATAAAAAAACAGAAGACCTAGTAAATAATACTAGAAAAGCATTATATGCTGGAATTTCTGTTATAAAAGAAGGAATCAAACTTAATGAAGTTTGTTCTGCAATAGGTAAAGTTGGTAAAGAAAATGGATATGGTATATTTGAATGCTTAACCGGTCATGGAGTTGGTACAACTTTGCATGAAGATCCATATATTCCTAATCTTAGTAATCATGAAAGTGAAGGAATCATTCTTAAGGCAGGAATGACTTTAGCAATTGAACCAATGTTTAGTTTAGGTACAAAAGAGGTATGGCTACTTCCAGATGAATGGGGAATTATCACAAGAGATGGAAGTGTTGCCGCTCATTTTGAACATACAGTACTTGTAACCAAAGATGGTTATGAGATATTAACAGGAGAGTGAAAAATGGCCAAAGAAAAAGACGGTTATATTGAGCTTGAAGGTAAGGTACTAGAAGTTATACCTGGAGGAGACTTTAAGGTACAACTTGACAATGGGCACATACTAATTGCTCGTGTTTCTGGAAAAATGCGTTTAAACATGATTCGTATTTACCCAGGTGATACTGTGCTTATGGAAGTACCTATATGTGATTTAACACACGGGCGTATAATTTATAGAAAGTAATGGAGGGATTAAAGTGAAAGTAAGACCATCAGTAAAAAAGATTTGCGATAAATGCAAAATTATTAAAAGAAACGGAAAAGTTTGGGTAATTTGTGAAAATCCTAAACATAAACAAAGACAAGGTTAAGTAGGAGGAAAATATGGCACGTATTAAAAATATTGACTTACCAAAAAATAAAAGAATTGTAGTAGCACTTACTTACATTTATGGAATTGGACCTACTAGAGCACATGAAATTTGTACTGCTGCTAAGGTTAGTGAAGATACTAGAACTGACAACTTAACAGTTGAAGAAATTAATCGTCTAAGAGCAGAAGCAGACAAATATGTTTTAGTTGGAGACTTAAAAAGAGAAGTTGAAATGAATATTAAAACTAAAATGGAAATTAATTCATATCAAGGTACAAGACATAAAAAAGGCTTACCAGTAAGAGGTCAACATACTAGCAGAAATGCAAGAACTCGTAAAGGTAAAGGTAAGACTATTGCTAATAAGAAGAAATAGGAGGGATAACTTATGGCTTATAATAGAAGAAAAAGAAAAGCAAAGAGAGATATCACTGAAGGTCAAGCACATATTCACTCTACATTTAATAACACAATCGTAACAATTACTGATAAAGAAGGTGGAGTTATAAGTTGGGCATCTTCAGGTACAGTAGGATTTAAAGGTAGCAAAAAGAAAACACCATTTGCTGCTGGATCTAGTGCAGAAGCTGCAGGAAAAGCTGCTTATGATGCTGGAATTAGAAAAGTAGATGTTTTTGTTAAAGGAATTGGTCAAGGTCGTGAAACAGCTGTTAGAAGTTTACAAACAGCTGGACTAGAAATAGTTTCAATCACTGATGTAACACCAATACCACACAACGGATGCAGACCACCTAAGAGAAGACGTATATAATTAAAGGAAGGGGAAATATATGTTAAAGTTTATTAAACCAGATTATAAAGTAAACGAATATGTTGAAAGTAATTATTATGGAAAATTTGTTTTAGAACCACTTGAAAGAGGTTTTGGAACTACTATAGGAAATGCTCTTAGAAGAGTTATGTTATCAAGTTTAGAAGGAAGTGCAGTTACTGATATTAAAATTGAAGGAGTAATGCATGAATTTCAAAAAATTGATGGAATAGTTGAAGATGTAACTGAAATAATTTTAAATTTAAAGAAATTAGTATTAATTAATCATAGTGAAAACGATCAAGTGTTACATTTAAGAGCTGATAAAGAAGGAGAAGTATTAGCTTCTGCAATTGATAAAAATGCTGAAGTTGAAATAGTAAATCCAGATTTAGTTATCGCGACTATTTCAAAAGGTGGGGTACTTGATATGACTATGACTGTATCAAACGGTCGTGGATATGTTGATGGAAAAGTTAATGCAAAAGCTGTTGCAGATGTAGTTGGAGCTATTGGTATAGATTCAATTTATAGTCCAATTGAAAGAGTTAGTTATGAAGTTGAAAGTGCAAGAGTTGGACAAAATGAAAACTTTGATAAATTAATTTTAAATGTATGGACTAATGGAAGTGTAAAACCAGAAGAAGCTGTTGCAAGAGCTGCTAAGATTTTAATTGATCATTTTGAAGTAATTACTGATTTACATAATTTAACTGGACTTGATAGTATACTTGCTGATAAAGAAGAAGATACTGTTCAAAAAACTTTAGAAACTCCAATTGAAGAATTAGATTTATCAGTAAGAGCTTATAATTGCTTAAAGAGAGATGCAATACATACACTTCAAGATTTAACATCAAAAAGTGAAGCAGAAATGATGAAAATTAGAAATCTTGGTAAAAAATCATTAAAAGAAGTATTAGATAAAGTAAGAGATATGGGACTTAAGTTCCGTGACGAAGATTAAGATTAGGAGGAAAGAATGGCATTATATAGAAAATTAAATAGAGAGACTCGTATAAGAAGAAGTATTCTTTCTAGTTTAACTAAAAGTGTTATTGAAAATGGATATGTAGAAACTACAGAAGAAAGAGCTAAAGAAGCTCGTAAATTTGTAGATAAAATGATTACATATGCTAAAAAAGGTGACTTAGGTTCTAGAAGAAAAGCACTTGCATTCTTAAATAACGATAAAGATTTAACTAAAAAATTATTTGATGAACTAGCTGTTACTTATAAAGATAGAAACGGTGGTTATACAAGAATAATTAAATTAAAAGAAAGAATCGGAGACGATGCATTAATGGTTCGTCTAGAATTAGTGTAATAAAGTAATGAGGTTGAAGTTAGTTTTCAACCTTTTTATTTTAAATAACTTATTTTTTATATCTTATTGATTTTTAATTAATAAATGTACTTTTTTATAAAAATATATTGATATAATTATAAATAATAGTAAAGAAAACGAAGAATTTTTAAATATGCATAGATAAATATATTAGTGACTATGTAAAATAGTTTTCTTTTTTTAATTAAAATACTTTTTTTAAATATTTATTTGTTGTATAATTATAAAAGAATAGGAAGGTGCTTATGAAAGATAAAAATAAAAGTGAACATAAGGCAATAAAAAATAAAGACACTAAAAAAGTAAAAGAAGAAAAAATAGAATTAAAAGCAGATAAAAAAATAGAAAAGAAATCTGATTTAAAACTTAAAGATAAAGCATCAAATAAAGTAAAAGAAATTAAAGATAAAAGAATAAAAAAGAAAAATGAATCAGAAGAAATTAATAAAATTGTAAGTTTTAATTTATTAGAAGTTGTTATTATTATACTAATAACTGGAATAGTAGTTAGCATTGCTAGTGGTTTGATTGTTTATAATAATTACGAAAATTTATATAAATCTAATACTACAATATCTAAAAGTGATTTAAAAGAATTTGAGGAAAATTATAATAATATTGTAAACAAGTATGTAGGTGAAGTTGATAAAGCAAAATTATTAGAATCTGCAATTAGCGGAATGTATAGCTATTTAAATGATGAGTATAGTATATATATGAGTAAGGAAGATACAGATACTTTACAAGAACAATTAAATGGTGAGTATGTTGGTATTGGAATAGAAGTAACAACTTATTATGAAAATGAAGACATGAGTGAAAAACAAACTGTAATAACAAGAGTATTTAGTGATTCTCCAGCAGAAAAAGCAGGTTTAATGCCTTGTGATATAATTACAAAAGTTGATGGAAAAGATATAGTTGATTCAAATGAAATATCAAATACAATTAAAAATGGAAGTAAAAATACTTATGAAATCACATATATAAGAGATGGAAAAGAAAATAAAACTACTATTACGAGAGATCGTATTATAATTGATTCAGTATCATCACAAACATATGATACAGTTGGTTATTTAAAAATAGATACTTTTTCAGCAACAACTAAAGATCAAATGATAAAGAAATTAGATTCTTTTGATAAAAATGTTAAATCATTAGTAATTGATTTAAGGGATAATACTGGTGGTTCACTAACTGCTGCATATGATATTTCAGATTTATTTATAGAAAAAGGAAAAGTAATATATCAATTAAAATATAAAAATGAAAAAATAGAAAAGTTTAAAGCAAAAGATGATGTTTATAAAAAATTTGATAAAATAGTAGTTTTAATTAATTCAAATAGTGCGTCTGCTTCAGAAATATTAGCATTAGCATTAAAAGAATCTGCTGATGCAAAGATTGTTGGAGTAACTTCTTTTGGAAAAGGAACAGCTCAAGATACAGAAAAATTATCTAGTGGAGCTATGGTAAAATATACTTCTTCATATTGGTTAAGTCCTAACGGAAATTCAATTAATAAAACAGGAATAACACCAGATATTGTTGAAGAAAATTATGATGAACAAATAAATAAAGCAATAGAGACTGCAAAATAGTCTCTTTTACTTTACATTAAATAACATATTAATTTGCATGATGGTAATTATATGTGGTAAAATAACAACAGATAATAGAGGTGTGTTATGAATAATTTAAAAATAGGAGACACACTTGTGATTCATTGCTATAAACATAATGGAGTAATATATGAGACATCAAGGGTAGCATATGTTGTAGATATTAAAGATGATTATATAGTTTTAGGTGATGAAAATGTATTAATTACAAAAAAGGATGGAAGAGCTTGGCATACTAAAGGTTCATCAATTATGTTTTTTTATAAAAATAGATGGTTCAATATAATTGCACAATTGAAAGAAGATGGCATTTTCTATTATTGTAATATAGCTAGTCCATTTGTAATTGATAAAGATACACTAAAATATATAGATTATGACTTGGATTTAAGAGTATTTAATGATGGGGCATTTAAAGTTCTAGATAGAAATGAATATAATTATCATAAAAAATTAATGAAATATCCAAAAGAAATTAATTATATTGTAAAAGAAGAACTTTCTTCTTTAATTGAAATGAAAAAATCAGGTGAGTTTCCATTCAATAAGGAATCAATTTATAAATATTATGATATGTTTAAAAAAATTAAAAATAAGTAATTTTTTTAAAATTAATATCATATATTAAAAAAGAAAAGTATTTTGAAAAAAATATTTTTTTATTAATTATAGTATATTTTATTGCATTAATTATTGGAATTAAAAGTAAATAATCATAAGAAAGACTTAAAAAAACAGTTTTTTTAAAAAAATTAAAAAAATTGTTGACATTAATAATTCAAAGTGTTATATTAATGAAGCACTTGAGGAAAGTGTGAGGTAATATAATATAACGAAACGACTTTTAATGATTTGAGTAAATAACATTTAAAATCAAAAAATTGTAAAAAAAATGAAAAAATTGTAAAAAGTTGTTGACTTTACTAAATGAAAATGTTATATTATATGAGCAACCACGGATAGTGGTTGGAAATGATCTTTGAAAACTAAGTAAAATAATGAGTTTTGTAGACAGGATTAAAATGAAATCAATTCTTTAACAATAAAAAGAATTTTTTATTGAGAGTTTGATCCTGGCTCAGGATTAACGCTGGCGGCATGCCTAAGACATGCAAGTCGAACGAAGCACCCCACTGAAAATGGAATGAAGTTGATAAGCTTGCTTAGAAATGGAATGAAGTTGGATGTGGATTCTGTGCTTAGTGGCGAACGGGTGAGTAACACGTGGGTTATCTGCCTTCAAGCTGGGGATAACAGTTAGAAATGACTGCTAATACCGAATGTGCTAGTAATAGTAAAGGTGCCTTTAAAGCATCACTTGAAGATGAGCCTGCGGTGTATTAGCTAGTTGGTGGGGTAATGGCCTACCAAGGCAACGATGCATAGCCGGACTGAGAGGTTGAACGGCCACACTGGGACTGAGACACGGCCCAGACTCCTACGGGAGACAGCAGTTAGGA
>CANRBS010000022.1 GCA_947628895.1 uncultured Bacilli bacterium | reverse complement strand
GCTTTAGGTCAAAAAAACGAGATAAAAATCCCGTTTATGTTTAAAATTTTTTGAGACATTTTCAAAAACTATTGACACCCAAGTACATCTACTCACTAAAGTAATAAGTAAAAAAAATAGATAAATTTGTAAAGTATTAAAAAAATATTTGATTTTCACCAGAAAATACCATATAATGGTATTATGAGGTGAAAATATGATAATTACTAATAGCATTGCTAAGAATAATATAATAAATTATTCTAATAAAAATAATAAATTGAGTAGAGATATTAGAGATGGTAAATTATTTAAAATAGTAAAAGGTTTGTATGAAACAAATTCAAATACTCCTGGTTATTTACTTTCTGGAAGTATATATGGACCATCATATATCTCTTTTGAGTATGCTTTAGCATATTATGGATTAATACCAGAAAGGGTAAGTACTATTACATGTGCAACTTTTAATAAGAAAAAGAAAAAGAAATATGATACAAATTTTGGAGTATTTACATATAGAGATGTACCTGATATAGCTTATCCTGAAGAAATTTTATTAAAAACAGAAAATGATTACTCATATCAAATTGCTACTCCTGAAAAGGCTTTGTGTGATAAACTTTATACTTTATCTCCTATAAATAATTATGATAATTTAGAAAAGATGTTGTTTTCTGATTTAAGAATTGATGAAGAAGAATTTGAAAATTTAGATGTTAATAAAATAGAAAAATTAAGTAATTTATATCATTCAACTAATGTTTCTTTACTTGCTAAATATATGAAGAGGTATCATAATGAATAATATAATTGAACAAATGTTAAGTTCTTATGAAATAAAAAATACTAATGATGAAATTAATGCGGTAAAAGAAATAATTCAAGAATTAGTGTTATCTGGTTTATCAAGAGGAGGTTTTTTTAGTGAAGCTGCTTTTTATGGTGGTACAGCTTTAAGAATCTTTTATAAATTAGATCGCTTTTCAGAAGATTTAGATTTTGCATTACTTAAACCAGATAAAGACTTTGATTTAAGTAAATATTTTAGTTATATAGAAAATGAATTAAAAGCATATGGATTAAATTTAGAGATAAGTACTAAACAAAAACATAGTGAAACTAACATTTCATTAGCATTTTTAAAAGGAGATACTTTAGAACTTATTTTAAAGTTTTTTCCAAATGAAGAAAATCATATATATGATCGCACTTTAAAAAAAATAAAAATAAAATTTGAAATAGATATTAATCCTCCTGATGGTGCAACATATGAAATGCAATATAAATTACTTCCAAGTCCACATGAAATAAAATTGTATGATAAATCTTCTTTATTAGCTGGAAAAATTCATGCAATACTATGCCGTAATTGGAAAAATAGAACAAAAGGAAGAGATTTATATGATTATGTATTTTTCTTAGCAAACAATGTAAATGTAAATTTAGATTTAGTAAAAAATAAATTAATTGAATCAAAATATATTGATAAAGATGAACCTTTTAATTTAGATGTTTTAAAAACATTATTAAAAAATAAATTTAAAGAAATTAATTATACAGAAGCAAAAGAAGATGTAATTCCTTTTATTAAAGATTCAAAAAATTTAGATTTATGGAGTAGTGAATTTTTTATCAAAATAACTGAACAATTAAAGTAAGTTTATGGAATGAGATTAAGTTATAATATAAAAAATAAGTATGTTTTTGATTAATAAAAATTAGTTACAAAATTTATTTTTGATGTATAATAGAAATATTAAGGAAGTGCTTTATGAAAAAAATTAGGAATATGTTAAAATTTAACTTAAAAACATTAGTAAGTTTTGAATTAATTTATAAACTTATTACAGCAATAATATTTGTACCATTATTTTTATCAATATTTAGTTTGATAACTAAAATTAGTGGATATAGTTATTTAACTTTAGAAAATATTATTTCATTTTTAACTAATCCATTAGTATTAATTTTAATATTATTATTGTTAATTTTAATAACATTCTATAGTTTTATAGAAATTAGTACAATAATAGTTATATTAGATAGTTCATATCAAAAGAAAAAAATAAGTGTTAAAACTGCAGTAACAATAGCTACTCAAAAATCATTAAGAGTATTTAATAGAAAGAATATATTATTACCATTCTTAATAGTATTCTTAATACCATTTTTAAATATTGGTGTTTCTTCTGGTTTTATTTCTACTTTATCAGTACCAGAATTTATATTAGATTTTATTAGTGCTAATAAAATGTTATCAATAATATATTTAATATTCTTAATATTACTTACAATATTATTATTTAGATGGCTTTATTCTATTCATTATTTTGTTCTTGAAAATTGTAATTTTAAAGAAGCTAGAAAGAAAAGTATTGAGTTAAGTAAGAAGAATAAATTAAAAGACTTTTTATATTTAATAATTACTGAAATTATAGTTGTAATTATATATGTATTATTCATACTTTTATCAATATTCTTAATCATATTATTCTATAAATTATTTGGTAAGAATATTTTAGGTAATATATCTATTACATTAATTTGGTTATTAATAGCTATTTCACTTATTGTTGTTACATTACTTTCTACACCAATTTGTTATGCAATTATGAGTGTATTATTTTATAAACATAAAGAAAGTAAAAATGAAAAAATTATTCACTTAGATGTAAAAGAAAAAGAAAGTAGAAAGAAAAATAAATTATTTAATACACTTAGAACTTGTGTAATTGTTTTAGTTATAGCAAGTGGATCATTATTTACATATTCAATATTAAGTGGTAAATATGATTTAAATATTGAATATGTTAGAACTATGGAAGTTACTGCTCATAGAGGTGCCTCTGTTAAATATCCAGAAAATACAATGGCAGCATTTATTGGAGCAAAAGAGTTAAATAGTGATTGGATTGAATTAGATGTACAACAAACTAAAGATAAAAAATTAGTTGTAATGCATGATAGTAATTTGAAGAGAACTACAGGTGTTAATAAAAATACTTGGGATGCAACTTATGATGAAATTAGAATGCTTGATGCTGGAAGTTTCTTTAGTAGTGAATTTAAAGGAGAAAAAATACCATCTCTTGAAGAAGTAATTGAATTTGCAAAAGATAACAATATTAAATTAAATATTGAGTTAAAACCTACTGGTCATGAAGTTGATTTTGAAAAAAGTGTTGTAGAATTAGTTGATAAATATAACTTTGAAAATAATTGTGTTGTAACATCACAAGCATATGAAGTACTTGAAAATGTAAAAAAATATGATAAAAATATTAAAACAGTATATGTTATGAGTCTTGCATATGGTGATATAACTAGCTTAAAAGCCGCTGATAGTTTTAGTATTGAAGCATCAAGTGTAACAAAAACTCTTGTTAATAAAGTTCATAATAATGGAAAAGAATTATATGCATGGACTGTTAATACAAAAGAAAGTATTACTGATATGATTAATATGAATGTAGATAATATAATTACTGATAATATTACACTTGCAAAAGAAATGATTTATGAAAGTAAAACAAGTAATTTAATACAAGAATATGTAGATTTTATACAAAATTTATTCAAGTAAAAAGTACTAATGATTTTAGTACTTTTTGTATGATAAATTGTATATAAATTATTTATCTTTTTCTATATTCTCAATTAGTTCTTTAACACTATGATAACCCTTAGTTTTTATTTTTCCATTTAATATATCTTCTCCCTCTTGTAATGCTTCTAATAGTTCTTTACTTGGTTTTGGATTTGTAACTTCAAATGGTACTCCATTGTTTTTTATTAGTTGTTTTATTGCCATATTTATATATGTACTCATATTTAATCCTAAATCTTTTAGTATCTCGTATGCAAGTTCTTTATCTTCTTTATTAATTTGTACACTAATAGTAGTCATTGTTTTTTTCATATTTCATAACCTCCTATTCATATTGAAATATTATCATAATTTATATAAAATATCAATATAATTTATATATATATTATATTAAAATTAATAATACTAAAATTAACATATAAAAAAATAAATCAATTAAAATATTATGTTTGATTTACGGTTATTATGGTAAAATAAATTAAAGGAGTTTGTATGAAGAAAATGGTTAAATTATTAATTATATTTGGAATATTAATTTTAATTGGTATTATTTATGTATTTGGAGTTAATGCTTATGTAAAATTATCAACTAAATCACAAATAATTGAAGAGAGTGAATATAGTAAATTAAAAGATATAGATTGTATTTTAGTCTTAGGAGCAGGTGTTTGGGGTGATGAACCAAGTCCAATGCTTAGAGATAGAATATTAAAAGGAGTAGACTTATATAAACAAGGCATATCACCTAAAATAATTATGAGTGGAGATCATGGAAGAGAAGATTATGATGAAGTAAATATAATGAAAAAATTCGCAATAGATAATGCCGTTAAATCTGAAGATATATTTATGGATCATGCTGGATTTTCAACATATGATAGTATTTATAGAGCAAAAGAAATATTTAAATCTAAAAAAATATTAATTGTGACACAAAAATATCATTTATATAGAGCACTTTATATTTCAAATAAATTAGGATTAGATGCATATGGAGTAAGTGCTGATACAGTAAAATATTCAGGACAATTTTATAGAGATTTAAGAGAAATACTTGCTAGAAATAAAGATGCCCTAAAAGTTATATTTAAACCAAAACCAACATATTTAGGAGAAAGTATCCCAGTATCAGGTAATGGTGATGTAACAAATGACAAATAAAAGGTACTAATTTTAAAGTACCTTTTTTAAACTAAAATTTCTGGTATTAATTCATCTAAGTAATTTAATATGTCTTTTTTTGTATACTTATTTTTGCTTTCTAGCCATTCAATTATTATACTAGTAACAGCTCCTAAATAAAATTTTACTAATATATCAGTTGGAACATTGCCTTTATGAATATTACTAATTTCAATTCTTTTATTTATATCTTTAACAGCAACTTCAATTATTATATCTATTAAAATACTACTTCTATTACTTTTTAATATTGAAAAATATATATCTTTTTTTGATTCAATATGCTCTAACAATAAATGTATCATTTCAATATAATAATCTTTTGTATTTACTATATTTTCATTTTTCTCTAATGAACTTAGTAAATTATTTTTAAGTTCATTAATAAAATCTACTAATAATTCATATTTATCATTATAATGAGAATAAAAAGTAGATCTATTTATATATGCTTCATTGCATATATCAGCAACTTTTATTTCTTCAAATGATTTGTCTTTCATTAATTTAATTAAAGATGTAAATAATAAGTTTTGTGTCTTAATAATTCTTAAATCTTTTTTCTTTTCCATAAATTTCACCAAAATAATTATAGATAATTTCTTTAAAAAAGTAAACATATTAATACAAATGTTTATTTTTTATTGTATATTTTTTAGAAAAGTGTTGTTTATCATACATTTAGTTAAATATGTTGGTGTTAAAAAATATATAAAGTAATAGAATACTTTAATGAAAAAGGAAGTGAAAAATTATGAATAAGTTTGCAAATTTTATATGTAAACATAGAATATTAGTTTTAATATTATCAATAGTTTTATTAATAATATCTTTTATATCTATGAATTTAACTAAAATTAATTATGATATATTAGTATATTTACCAAGTGATATTGAAACTATTAAAGGACAAAATATATTAACAGATGATTTTAATATGGGTTCTTATTCTATCGCGGTTATTGATAATATGAGTAGTAAAGATATATTATCACTAGAAGATAAAATAAAGGAAGTTAAAGGTGTAAATGAAGTTGCTAGTTTGTATGATGTTATAGGCACATCTATACCACTTGAAATGTTACCTACTGATATAGTGGAAAAAGTACATGCTCATGATAGTGATTTATTATTTATAACATTTGATAGTTCTACTTCAAATGAAGAAACATTATCTGCTGTTTCAAAAATTAGAGATATAACTGGCGAAAGTGTAGGTCAAGGTGGTATGAGTTCAATGGTAGTAGACACTATGAACTTATCTGAAAAAGAAATATATATTTATATTTTAATAGCCATAATTTTATGTATTATTATATTAGAATTGTCACTTGATTCTTATATAGTACCATTTTTATTACTTTTAAATATTGGTTTTGCAATTATATTTAATCTTGGAACTAATTTATTTTTAGGTCAAATATCATATATAACAAAAGCTTTGGTTGCTGTATTACAACTTGGAGTTACAACTGATTTTTCTATTTTCTTATATCATTCTTATGAAAATAAAAAGAGAAAAACAAAATCAAAAGAAATTGCTATGTCAGATGCTATTAAAGAAACATTTACATCTGTTATGGGTAGTTCTCTTACTACTATTGTTGGTTTCTTAGTTTTATGTTTTATGCAATTAACTCTTGGTCGTGATTTAGGAATAGTTATGGCAAAAGGTGTACTTCTTGGTGTTATATGTGTACTTACATTATTTCCAAGTTTATTATTAACATTTGATAATTTAATAACTAAAACTAAACATAAAAAAATATCACCAGATTTTACTAAATTAAATAAATTTATTATTAAACATAGGGCTCTTGCATTAGTTATATTTGTTTTATTACTAGTACCAACATATCTTGCATATACAAAAGTTGAAGTATATTATAAATTAGATAAATCACTTCCAAATACATTAGAAAGTATTAAAACAAATGAAAAATTAAAAGATGATTATAATATAATAAGTCCTGAAATAATACTTATAAATAATGAAATAAAAAATGATGATATATTAAATATGACATCTAAAATAGAATCATTAGATGGAATAGAGTGGGTTTTATCACTTTCAAAATTACAAAATCTCGGAATAAGTGAAAATATAATACCCGATGATATGATTAAACTTGTAAAAAATAATAAATATCAAATGATACTTATAAATTCTTCTTATGAAACTGCTACTAATGAACTTAATAGTCAAATAGAAGATATTAATAAAATAATAAAAGAATATGATAAAACCGCAATATTAGCAGGTGAAGGTCCACTTATGAAAGATCTAGTTAATATTTGTGATATAGATTTCAAAAATGTTAATACTTTTTCAATACTTTGTATATTTATTATATTATTCTTTGTATTAAAATCAATTAGTTTACCATTCTTACTAATTATAACTATTGAAACTGCAATATTTATAAATATGAGTATTTCATATTTTAGTGGAACAACTCTTCCGTTTATAGCACCAATAGTACTTGGAACAATACAACTTGGAGCAACAATAGATTATGCTATTCTTTTAACAACAACATATTTAAAAAATAGAAAGAAGAATATATCTAAAAATACCGCAATGTTAGAAACTATGAATTATTGTGGAATATCAATATTAACAAGTGGTATGTGTTTCTTTGCTTCAACATTTGGTGTTGGTATATATTCAAAAATAGAAATGATTGCTTCTCTTTGTACTTTAATTTCTAGGGGTGCAATAATTAGTATGTTAGTAGTAATTATACTTTTACCATCAATCTTACTAACATTTGATAAATTGATTATGAAAACTACTTTAAAAGAAAGGAAAGATAAAAAAATGAAAATAGATAATAAAAAATTAAAATTAAGTTTATATATTATACTAGCAGTATTATGTTTTCCACATAATATATTAGCTTTAACTAAAAATGAAACAGTTTATACAAAATTAAATGAAGATGGAAGTGTTAAAAGTATACTTGTAAGTGAACAAGTTGTTAACAATTCTAAGGCAGATAGTATTACAGATAATACTACTTTAGAAAATATATTAAATGTTAATAATGATAATAAATATACAAAAAATAATAATAAAATAGTATGGGATGCTTTGGGTGAAGATATATTTTATGAAGGAACTACAAATAAAAGTTTACCTATTTCAATTGATATCACATATAAATTAAATGATAAAGTTATGAAAGTTAATGATATACTTGGTAAAAGTGGTAAAGTAACTATAACTTTTAAATATAAAAATAATGATAGTCATAATGTAAAAATAAATAATAAAAATACTAAATTATATACACCATTTGTTGTAACTATGAGTACTATATTAGATAGTAAAACGGCTAAAAATATAAACATTCAAAATGGAAAAGTTATATCTAATGGAACAAAAAGTATAATTGTTGGACTTACTGTACCCGGAATGTATGAAAACTTAAAAATAAATGACTTAAAGGATATGGATACAATTACATTAAGTTATGAGACTACTAATTTTTCTCTACCTAGTATATATAATATAATTGTTCCTAAAGTTGTTGAAAGTAGTGATTTAGAAATATTTGATAAATTAGATGATGTTTATAAACAAGTAGATACATTACAAGAAAATATGAACAAAATAGATAAGTCAGCTAAAAAAGTAAATGATGGAAGTACAAAATTAAAAAATGGTTTATCATCATCTATTAATAAATTATCTAATGATAAAAGTGATGCTTTAACTAAAGAACAAATAAATACAATTAAAAATCAAACAATATCTAAAGTTGAAAGTACATTTACAGATGATTATGAAAAGAAAATTGGAGATGAAGCTTGGAATTTAGTTAAACAAAATTTATCTAAAGGAAATAAAGAAATAGAAAAAGAAGTAGAAAGTAGTGTCCAAAGCATTTTAATAAATTATCTTGGTGGAAGTGAAAATCTTACATATTATGTTGGATGTGTTAAAGGTAACACAGAATATTGTGAAAAATTAATGGCAAATGGATATGATGCAAAAACAGTTGCTTCTTTTCAAGAAGTAGTTACTGAAAGTCTTACGGCACTTGCAAATAAAACATCATTAATTGTAGCAGAAGAAACTTCAAAACAAGTTTCTGTTACTGCTAGTAAAAATGCTTCATTAACTACAGCAGCTAGTGTTTCAGAGACCCTTGCACCAGAAATAGCAAATTTAGTTAAAAATTCATCTATTAATGAAATTACAAATTCATTAAATACTTTATATGATGGAGTAAATGAACTTGATAAAGGAATAAACCAGTTATCAACAGGAATTTCAACATTTAATAAAAGTGGAATTAATAAAGTTACAAATATGGTAAATGGTAGTGTTAAATCAACAACAAATAAAATAAAACAAATGACAAAACTAAGTGATAATTATACATCATTTACATCTTCAAATTTATCTCATGATAGTGAAACTAAATTTATATTAGTAATAGATTCAAAAAAATTAGAAGAAGAAAATAAAAATGTTAAAAAAGAAGAAAAAAAGGAAACTTTTATAGATAGAGTAGTAAATCTATTTAAATAAAAAAATAACTATATAATTTTGTATAATTTTATATAGTTTTTAATTTGGAAAAATTATATGAAATGTATTTTAAAACCTTATCTTTTTTGATATAATTTTTTATAAGGAAGAAGGTAATATTATGTGTACAGCAGCAACATATAAAACAAAAGATCATTATTTTGGAAGGAATTTAGATTTAGAATTTTCATATAAAGAAACAGTTACAGTGACACCAAGAAATTATGAATTTAATTTTAGAAATGTAGGTAGTGTTAAAACACATTATGCATTAATAGGTATGTCTTATGTTATGAATGATTATCCACTTTATTATGATGCTACTAATGAAAGAGGGCTTTCTATGGCTGGATTAAATTTCCCTGGAAATGCATATTATGGAGAAATAAAAGATGGAAAAGATAATGTTGCTCCATTTGAATTTATACCATATATTTTATGTCAGTGTTCAACAGTAGAAGAAGCAAAAGAAAAATTAAATAATTTAAATATTGCTAATATTAATTTTAGTGATGAATTACCAGCTTCACCATTACATTGGATTATAGCTGATATGGATTCTTCAATTACAGTTGAAAGTGTAAAAGATGGACTTAAAGTTTATGATAATCCAGTTGGAATACTAACAAATAATCCTACATTTGATATACATATGTTTAATTTAAATAATTATATGAGTATGTCAATAGAGCCACCTAAAAATAATTTTTCTGACAAATTAAATTTAACTGCTTATAGTAGGGGTATGGGAGCATTAGGGCTTCCAGGGGACTTATCATCTGCATCTAGATTTGTAAAAGCAACATTTACTAAAATGAATTCACTTTCAGGTGATAGTGAAAATGAAAGTATTAGTCAATTCTTTCATATATTAGATTCAGTATGTCAACAAAGAGGATGTGTTCACATGGGAGAAAATCAATATGAAATAACAATATATAGTTCATGTGTTAATACAGATAAAGGTATTTATTATTATAAGACTTATGATAATAGTCAAATTAGTGCAGTTGATATGCATAAAGAAGATTTAGATAGTGATAAACTTGTTAATTATGATTTAATTAAAGAAGGACAAATTTTATATCAAAATTAAAATTAATAAAAATATACAGGCTCTACGATAAGTTTGTATATTTTTTTAATGATTTATAATATAATGCACTTGAAGGGAAGAAAATTATGAATCAAGAAAAGATAGGTAAGTTTATAGCAAAGCTTAGAAAAGAAAAAAATATGACTCAGCAAGAACTTGCAAGTAGAATAGGAGTAACTGATAGAGCAATAAGTAAATGGGAAAATGGAAGAGGGCTTCCTGATATATCTTTAATACAACCACTATCTAAAGAACTTGATATTACAATTAATGAATTATTAAGTGGTGAAAAGTTAAAGAAAGAAGAATATCAAGAAAAATTAGAAGAGAATATTTTAAATACAATTAATTATTCATCTAAAGTAAATAAAACTAATAAGAAATTTAGAAAAATAGTTTTAATAATTTTTATATTATTGATAATTTTAGCTTCAATGTTTTTGGTTGATGTAAGAAGAATGAATAAAAATAAACCTGTTTTATTTAGTACTTGGGGATTTTATTATGCACCGCCATTAAATATAGAAGATGAAAAAATTAATTTAGCAATAAAAAAATATATTGTTGATGAATCTGATAATGATCCAAAATATCATGATAATGAAAAATCATTTGCAAGTATGAGAGTATTTTTGTTAGATGAAAAAGATAGTAATAAATTATATTATGTATATGCATGGGTTCTTGAAGAAGATTATTATGTAGAAAATAATAAATTAATAAAAGATGGTGGATATTCTATACCTCATAAGTTTAGAGTTGAAAAAATAAATGATGAATATAAAGTTACTGAATCAATAATTCCAAGTGATGGATCATATGAAGAAGATATGAAAAATATATTTCCAAGAAGTGTTAGAAAAGATATGGAAAATATGCATACTGATGGAACAATAGAAAAGTTAATTATTGAAGTAGAAGAACAAGCAAAATTATATTTTCATATAGACAAAATTGAATAATTAAAGTAAACATAAATAAAAAACTGTTTACTTTTTTGCTTTTATAGCTGAAAATAAAAAGAGGTTGACCCTAACCCAATGCGGGTCAGGACCAACCTCATTAACTACAATATACAATAAAATAGAAATTATGTCAATAGTAATGTAATACTATACAAATAAAATTAAAATTTTTTTAAAAAAAGAAGTGTACTGATACCTCTATGGCTAATTATATAGTAGAGGAGGTAAAATGAAGTATAGTAATAATTTTAATAAAAAAAGTAGAGTGTTTGAAGCAAAATATATAGAAAGATATGGAATAAAATATTATGTGGATGGGAAAAATGTTGTATTAGATTATACAAAAAGTGAATTAGAAATGGCTAAATGGTTAGTTAGTATATTTGGTGGAATAATATATTTGTTACCAAGAGTTAATTATCCAAAAAATATAAAAACAGCAGATTATTTATGGAATAATGAATTTTGGGATTTAAAAGAATTAAAGAAAAATGCTATAAGTAAAAAGAGAGCAATAGATAATCTTGTAAAAAATTATAAAAGTCAATCAAATAATTTTATTATTGATATAACTGAAAGTATTTTAAGTAATGAAATAATTGTAAACCAAATATTCAAAATATATGATGATAAACAAAGAAATTGGATTAATATAATTATATTGATAAAGAATTATCAAATAATTTTAATTTTAAAAAGAAAAAAAAGAGGTTCACCCTCGCCCCAACGGGCAAGGATGACCTCAGTAACTATAATATACAATAAAATAGAAATTATGTCAATAGTAATGTAACACTTTACAAAAAATAATATATCAAAAATTTTTCATTTATTCATAATCTGTGTTATAATTTAATATAGTGTTAAGAGGTAATATATGGAAAAAGTATCAATGTATTTTATGTTATTTATAATTTATTCATTTATGGGTTGGATAATGGAGATAATTGTAACTCTTGTTGAAGATCATAAATTAGTAAATAGAGGTTTTTTAATTGGACCTTATTGTCCAATATATGGTCATGGTTGTTTACTTTTATATTTTTTATTAAGAAAATATTTAAGTGAACCACTAATATTATTTTTTATGGCTATACTTATTTGTTCAATATTAGAATATTTTACAAGTTATATACTTGAAAAAATATTTAATGCAAGATGGTGGGACTACAGTAATAGAAAATTTAATATAAATGGAAGAATATGTTTAGAAACAATGATTCCTTTTGGAATACTTGGTTGCTTAATATTATATATTGTTAATCCATTTTTTATGAAAATTATTTCAAGTATACCAAATACAATATTAAATATATTAGCAATTGTTCTATTCATTATTTATTTAACTGATAATATTATTTCATTTATAATAATAAAAGGTTTTAAAGGTGAATTTAAAAAAGCAGAAAAAGATCAAACTGAAGAAATATCTAAAAAAGTTAAAAAGATATTAAATAATAAAGGTATTTTACAAAGACGTTTAGTAAGTGCATTCCCACATTTAAAAACTACTAGAGAAGCATTACAAGATTTAAAGAAGAATATTGAAGATAAAATTGATAAAAATAGTAGAAGATGAAATATTCTTCTTTTTTTATTGACATCTGTGTATAATCTGTATATAATTAATATATACAGTTGAGGTGCCGTATGGAAATAATAATTAGTAATAGTATTAACACTCCAATATATGAACAAATAAAAGAGCAAATTAAAAGTAAAATTATTTCTAATGAATTAAAACCCAATGAGTTATTACCATCTATTAGAAACTTAGCAAAAGATTTAAGATGTAGTGTAATAACAACAAAGAATGCATATGAGGAATTAGAAAAAGAAGGTTATGTAAAAACTATTCCATCTAAAGGTGTATATGTAAATACAATAAATAAAAATATTGCTCGTGAAGAACAATTAAATAAAATAGAAGAATTATTAGATAAAGCAGTTAATCTTGCTAAAATTAATAATATTACTAAAAAAGAAATAAATGAAATAATTAATATTTTATATGAGGAGAATAAATAATGAAAAATATTTTAGAAGTTAAAAATTTATGTAAAAAATATAAAAACTTTGAACTTAAAAATGTTAGTTTTAACTTACCTAAAGGTATGATTATGGGTTTTATTGGTGAAAATGGAGCTGGTAAAACTACAACAATAAAATCAATATTAAGAATACTTACTGATTATACAGGTGAAATTAAAATATTTGGGCTTGATAGTATTAAAAATGAAAATAAAATTAAAGAAGATATTGGTGTAATTTTAGATGATATGTTTTTTCCAGAAATATTAACTATAAATGATTTAAATAGCATAATGAAAGATATTTATAAAAACTGGGATAGTGAATTATATTTTAAATATATAAAAGACTTTGGTTTAGATAAAAAAGCTCAAATTAAAACATTATCAAAAGGAATGAAGAAAAAATTAGAAATAGCAGTGTGTATTTCACATCATCCAAAACTATTAATATTAGATGAACCAACATCTAATTTAGATCCCATAGCAAGAAGTGAAATAATAAGTATATTTCAAGATTTTATTCAAAATGAAGAGTGTTCAATATTATTATCAAGTCATATCACTACTGATTTAGAACATATAGCAGATTACATTACATTTATTAATAATGGTGAAATATTACTTTCTAAAACTACAAATGAATTATTAGATTCTTATGGAGTAGTTAAATGTAATGAAAAAGAATTTAATAAAATAGATAAAAAAGATTATTTGAGATATAAGAAAAATAAATATGATTATGAAGTATTAATTGAAAATAAAAAAGATTTTATGAAAAAATATGATATTAAAGTTATAGATAAAATAACTTTAGATGATTTAATGCTTTTAATGATAAAAGGGGTGAAATAATGTTAGGTTTTATTAAAAAGGATTTATTTACAGCTAAAAGCAATTTAAAATTTTTAGTTTTATTAATGATTTTGTATGGACTTATTGGAATAAGTGGTGGCATGGATATATCATATATAGTTGCATTTGTAAGTATGAGTGTAATGACGACAACTTTTAGTTATGATTCTTATAATAATTTTAATGCATATTCAACTTCTTTTCCAAATGGAAGAATTAATGCAGTAAAATCAAAGTATATAGCAACAATATTAATGATATTAGTTTTATCAATAGTAACATTTGCTGTTTCATTATTGATATTATGTATAAAACATGCAGAAATTAATTCTATGTCATTTGCAACTAGCATAGTGACAATAGCAGTGACTTTAATAATACTTGCGATTATTTATCCAATAATATTTAAATTTGGAATAGAGAAAGCTAGAATAGCTATGTTTGCAGTAGTATTTGGAGTTGTGGCATTATTTTTATTATTAATTAAAATATTAAATTCTACAAATTCATCTTTAGTTGAATATATATTTTCAAATTCATATATTCTAATATTATTATCTGTTATAATTGTTATTGTAACCTTATATTTATCATATAAAATATCATTAAAAATATATATGAAAAAGGAATTTTAATACAAGTCTTTAATAGATTTGTATTTTTTATACATTAATGTTATAATAAATGTGTAAAAATTATTGAAAGGAATTAATATGAGTAAAAAAAGTAAAATAATAATTATTGTATGTATAGTGTTAGTTATACTTGTTGTTGCTTGTTTATTAATATTTAATAAAAAAGAAGCCGTAGTTGATAATAGATTTGGAAATTATAGTGAAGAAGAATTTAGGGAAGTAGAAAATTTAATTAATACAATTGTAGATAATGGGCCAAAAGAATCATCTATACCTTATGATTATATTGATGCAAGTAGAGAAGAATATGATAAATTACTTAGTACAGAAGAACTTACATTTCAATTTGCAATTAGTGATCTTATAAATACTAATGCTGGTAATGGACTTAAGAGTTATATTGAAGTACTTTTATGTAATCAAATAAATAATAATTTTCAAGTAGGCTTCTCTAGTGCTGATGAATGGCTTACAAAATACAAAGAGTATTTAAATAAAACTGGTAAAGACTTTAATAGTTATGATGATTATGCAAGAAAATTGCTTGGTATAATTGCTTAACTAAAGTCTTTTTCTTTTATTGAATAAAATAAATTAAATTGATATAATTTTATGTATGGAAACAAAAGATATAGAAAAGAAAATTAATGAATTTAATGATTTACTTAAAGATTTAAAAAATAAACTTGATATAGATAGTAAAATATCTAGAATAAATGAACTAGATAAAATTTCTATGCAAGTTGATTTTTGGTCTATGCAAAATACTAAAGAAGTATTAGAAGAAATTAAAAATTTAAAAGATATTGTAAATAAATATAATAATTTAAGTGATAGTATAGCTACTGTTAGTGAAATGTTAAATCTTGAATTAAGTGAAGATGATATTAATAGTTTAGAGAGTGAATTAAATAGTATAGAAGAGAATATAAACTCATTAAAACTATCAACATTTTTAAATGGTGAATATGATAGTAATAATGCTTATGTTGAAATACATTCAGGAGCAGGTGGAACAGAAAGTAATGATTGGGCTAATATGTTATTTAGAATGTATACAAGATTTTTTGAAAAAAATGATTATAAATATGAAGTTATAAGTAAAAGCGATGGTGAAGAAGTTGGTATTAAAGGAGTAGTAATGCTTGTTAAAGGTTATTATCCATTTGGATATTTAAAAGGTGAAACAGGTGTTCATAGACTTGTTAGAATTAGTCCATTTGATAGTAATTCAAGACGCCATACTTCATTTGCATCAGTATTAGTGACACCTGAAATTAATAAAAATTTAAATGTTGAAATTAAAGAAAGTGATTTAAAAATAGATGTTTATCGTTCAAGTGGAGCAGGTGGACAAGGTGTTAATACAACTGATTCTGCAGTTAGAATTACTCATTTACCTACTGGAATAGTTACATCTTGTCAAATTGAAAGAAGCCAAATTAAAAATAAAGAACGAGCACTTGAAATGTTAAAAGCTAAATTATTTATAATGAATCAAAATGAATTTAATGATAAAGTTAAGGAATTAAAAGGTGAAGTTATGGATGTTAATTTTGGATCCGCGATTAGAAGTTATGTTATGTGTCCATATACTTTAGTAAAAGATACAAGAACTAATTATGAAACAGCAAATGTTGATAAAGTGTTAGATGGAGATATTAAAAACTTTTTAGAAGAATATTTGAGAAGCTCTAATTAATAAAAAAACCATTGTTATAAATCAATGGTTTTTTCTACAAAATATTTTTTTGGATCAGCATTATTGTATTCAAGAAATGATATCTCTTTTAAGTCTTTTAATGAATGTACATTATCAAACTTATAATTTAAAAAATTATCCACACCTTTTATTTCTTTTTCATTTATATAACAAATAAAATTATCAAATTTTTTTGAATTTACTTCATCTGGTTGTGTTTCTAATTCATAGATTTCATTATTAATTTTAACTAATGAATACATTAGTCCCATTTTACATTCTTCAATAAATTGATTAATATTTATAGTATAAGGTTCATATTTTAATTTTCCATTTTTAACTTCTCCAAGATTTTTTCTCATTTTTATTCTTCTAAAAAATCCAATAATAAATAAAATAACTAAAAAAGTACATCCAAGAAAAAGATATATAAAGAATTCACTTTTATTACTAATGGATATTATTAAACTTATAATTAATACAATAAATATTATTATAAATTGGATATTTAAAAAACTTTCTTTTAATTGACTTTTAACATATTTTTTCATTTTATCTACCTCTTAATATAGTATATCATGCTAATCATAGTTAATCAAATACATTTTAGTGGTAAAACGATTAAAAATTTGCTATAATCATAATGGAGAAGAATATTATGAGGTTATTTAAAAGATTTGATAGTGAAAAAATTAGAGAAGAATTAGTGCAAAAAGAAGCAGCTAAAAGGTCATTTTTATTTGTAATAGGCTGTTTAATATCAGCTCTTTCATTTAATTTATTTTATGTACCTTATGGTTTTGTAGGTGGAGGACTTGGTGGACTTGCTATAGTTATAAATAATTATGTGCCTTCTTTAGATACAAGTACAATTATATTAATAGGTAATGCTTTATTTGTGATAATCAGTTTGTTTACTTTAGGATTAAAAGATTCACTTATGAGTATTATTGGAGCCACATTATATACAATATTTGTATATTTTACTCAAGATATTCCAGAGTTAATAAATTTCTCATTTGATAATATCTTGCTTTATGTTTTAGCAGCTGGAGTTGTAGGTGGATTTGGTGAAGGACTTGTATATATGGCTGGATTCAATACAGGTGGAAATAGTATACTTGCTAAAGTAATACAACATTATAAAAAGATGCCACTTGGTCAAGTATTAAGAGATATAGCTATAGTTGTAATATTACTTGGTGGTGTTGCATTTGGTTATACATCTATTATGTATTCTCTAATAATAACAGTATTATCAACTTCTCTTGTTGATAAAATGTTAATTGGAATAAGTGATTCAAAAACATTCTTTATAAATACGGCAAAAGAAGAAGAGGTAAAAGATTTCATAATTAAAATAATAGAAAGTGGTGTAACTGAATTTGATTCTCATGGTGTTTTTTCACATAAAAGAAATAAAATGCTTATGTGTGTAGTACCAACAGAAAAGTATTCACTTCTAAAAAGTGCAATTAAAGAAATAGATAAAGATGCATTTATAGTAGTTAGTGACTGCTATGAAGTACTAGGTGGAACAGGACGAAAAAAACTAATAAATGTAGATGATTAAAGGAAAATATTGTCAATAAATTACTAAAAATTATCATATATAATATTTGTAGGAGGAAGTATGCAGTTAATTGAACTTAGAAATGTTTATAAAAGATATCCTAATGGAGTTACAGCACTGTGTGATGTTAACTTAAATATTTCAAAAGGAGAATTTGTTTTTGTAATAGGAGCTTCAGGTAGTGGTAAAAGTACATTAATTAAATTATTATATAGACAAGAGCGACCAACAAAAGGTGAAGTTTATGTTGGAGGAATTAATGTTGCTAAACTTAGAAATGGAAAAGTATATAAATTAAGAAGAAAACTTGGAATAGTATTTCAAGATTATAAATTATTACCTAAAAAAACTGTATTTGAAAATGTAGCTTTTGCATTAGAAGTATATGGTCTTAAAAAAGAAGAAATTAGAAGGAAAACATTAAAAGCAATAGAACAAGTTGGATTAAAAGATAAAACAAGAAGCTATCCTGATGAACTAAGTGGTGGAGAACAACAAAGAGTATCAATAGCAAGAGCAATTGTTAACAATCCAAAAGTTTTAATATGTGATGAACCAACAGGAAACTTAGATCCTAAAACATCTATGGAAATTATGAAAGTAATAGAAGCAATTAATGAAGATTTAGGAACTACTATAATAATGGCAACACATGATGAAAAAATAGTAAATAAAATGAAAAAAAGAGTTGTTATTATTGAAAATGGAATGATAGCAAAAGATGTAATGAAAGGAAAATATAAAAATGAAGGCATTTAGAATTTTAAGTAATAATATAAGTGAATCATTTAAAGGTGTATTTAGGAACTTTTCATTATCTCTTGCAAGTATTTCTTGTATTACTATTACACTTATTTTAGTAGGTTTTAGTATAATACTTTCATATAATGTTAACAACTTTACTACTAAAATTGAAAAAGATTTAACAATAGTTACATTCTTAAAAAGAGGTGTAAGTGAAGAAGAGATAGAAGAAGTTAAATCTAAAATAACTGCTTTAAATAATGTAAAAAGTATAGAATTTAATTCTAAAAATCAAGTTAAAGAAGAAATACAAGATGAATCAGAAGTATTTAAAAGTATTCTTTCACAATACACAGATGAAACTAACCCACTTAAAGATACATTCTTAATAAAAGTTGAAGATATTAATTCAATTGGTGATACAGCTGATGTAATAAAAGAAATAGAAAATGTAGATTTAGTTAAATATGGTGAAGGATCAGTAGAAGAATTAATTAAAATATTTGATATAGTAAAAAAGATTACTTATGTAGTTGTAATAGCACTAGTACTTGTAACAGCATTCTTAATTAGCAATACAATTAAAATAACAATTCAATCAAGAAGAAGAGAAATAGAAATAAGAAGACTTGTTGGTGCGAGTAATGCATTTATTAAACAACCATTCTTCTTTGAAGGAATTATTCTTGGATTTATTGGAGCAGTAATTCCAATACTTGCTTGTTGTTTTGGATATCAATATCTATATGATAAATTAGGAGGACATTTATTTACAGCAATTATTCCACTTGTTAATCCTACTAATATTATTTATATAGTTATGCTTGTACTAATTGCAGTTGGAGTTTTAGTTGGAGCATTTGGTAGTTATAGAGCAGTAAGGAAATATTTAAAAATATGATAAAAAAAATAAATAAAATTTTATTTGTTATATTTTGTGTTTTCTTAAGTATTAATGTTACTCATGCAGAAACATTAAAACATTTAAAAGAAGAGCTAGCTAAAGATGAAGCACAACAAGCATCTATAATAGAAAGACAAAAAAATGTACAAAAGAATATACAAGCTGCTCAAAGTGAAATTAAAGAATTAGAAGATTTAATAGAAAAAAATGAAAATCAAATAGATGAAATACTTATTAAAATAGATGAATTAAATGCAGATATAGAAAATAAAAAAGGAGAAATTGATTCACTTTTATCATTTTTACAAATATCTGAAGGTGATAATGTATATTTAGAATATGTTTTTCAAGCAAAATCATTTACTGATTTTATATATAGAAGTGCAGTAGTTGAAGAACTTACTGAATATAATGATAATTTAATAGATGAAATGTACAATATGATAGAAGAAAATAAAAAATTACAAAAAGAATTACAAGATAAAATAAAAGAAAGTGAAAGTAATATTGATTCATTAGATAAAAAATTAGCTTCATATAATGTAAGTTTAAAAGATTTAGAAAATCAACATACTGATGTTGCTAGTGAAATAAAAGAAAGAAAGAAAACAATAGAATATTACGAAAAAATATATAAAGAAAATGATTGTAAAGAAGATGAAGAACTAGTTGCTTGTATGACAGATATTCCAAATTCATCTGGTATGGTAAGACCTACTAAGAGTGGTACCATATCAAGTGAATGGGGATATAGAAATTGTCCAATTCATGGAAGAGAAATACATAGTGGTATAGATATTGCAGTATCTATGGGCACTAATGTTTATGCAGCAGCACCTGGTAAAGTAGTTGGTATTACAAGAAAATCTAGTTGTGGTGGTAATATTGTAACTGTACTTCATAATATTAAAGGAAAATCATATAGAACAAGATATATGCATTTGTCCGCTATTAATGTTAGTATGGGAAATTATGTTAATATAGACACAGTAATTGGTAAAAGTGGTGGAGGAGGTTACACACTAAAGAAAAATGGTGGATGGGATACTTGCTCTACTGGAGCACACTTACATTTTATGGTGATGCCTGGTGAAGATGGAAGTAAAACAGTTAACCCAAGAGGTTTTGTAACATTCCCTAAAAAAGGTGGAAGATTTACAAGTAGATGGTAATTCATCTACTTTTTTAATGAATTTCTATAGTTTTAAATTATGTTATAGAAGATGGTCTAAAGGCAATAATAGTTTGTAAAATTAGTTAGGTGCCTCTTGATATATATATATATAGGGTATAATAGGGTGTGAAAATAGAAAAGAGGTAACTAAAATGAAAGATAAAAAAGGATTTACATTAGTAGAATTATTAGCAGTCATCGCGATACTTGCAATATTAGTAATAATAGCACTTCCAAATGTTTTAAAAATGTTTAGAGAAGCAAAAGTAAATACATTTACCCGTGAAGTACAAAATATAATGAGAAGTGCTGAGAGTAAATATGTATCTGCTTCAATTGGAAACAAAGCAGTTAATTGTTTTGATAGTAGTACAAATACATTAAATTTAGATGGAAGAAGTAATATATTATATGTAGTTAAATTTAATGATAAAGGAAAAATAATAGAAGTATCAGCAAGAGATGAAGCAAATGAATTAATAGCTTCTTCTTCAAGTGGAATACAAAGAGAAGACATAGGGAAGAAATATAAAGTAGAAGCAGCCAAAACAAGTATAACTGATTGCAAAGGAAATCAGTTGATTGATGGAGAAAAACCAAAAACCAAATATGTAGAAAGTGAATTAAATGGAGCTGACCCAGTATTAGGAGATAAAATGATACCAGTAATGTTATCAGATACAGGGGTAGTAACATATGCACATGAATATGATGAATGGTATAAATATACGGCTAAAAGATGGGCAAATGCAGTAATACTAGTAGATAAGCCAAGTAATCCTAATTATAAAGAAGGAGATATAATATTAGAGAGTGATATAAGGGCATATTTTGTATGGATACCAAAGTATAGTTATAGAATATTTAATATGGGAGATTATGAAGATTTAGAAAGTAGTAAACCAGAAAAAAGTAGTGCCCAACAAATAGAGATAGAATTTGGAACAAGGACAACAGGTGAAGTAGAAGGAGAATGTATAACACCAATGGAAAGTGGTTTGTCAAAAGCCAAAGGAGCCACAAAAGATTGTCAAGTTGGGGACTTAATGACTCATCCAGCATTTTTAAGTATTCCATCAAATGGCTTTTGGGTAGGAAAATTTGAAACAGGATATAATCAAAATAGCGATACAGCAAAATCTATAACTGATGAAGATGTAAATACTTGGACAACAGCAAATGCACAAGTAAATGAAGAAAAACCATCAAATATAATAGTAAAACCAACCGTATACTCATGGAGAAGTTCAACTGTTAAAAATTTCTTTATGAATGCTTATAATTTTAATAGAACTCTTGATAGTCATATGATGAAAAATACAGAATGGGGAGCAGTAGCATACTTATCACATTCAAAATATGGAATACAGGATGATATAAGAGAAAATAATAATAATCGTTATTTAACTGGATATGGATCAAACATAAAAGGTATAATGGGTAGTGATACAAATAATTCAAAATGGAATACAGATACTGGACATTTAGCAAGTACAACAGGAAATATTAGCGGTGTATATGACATGAGCGGTGGAGCATATGAATATATGGCATCATATAGAGAAGAAAGTGATTTAACTGCTAGTGGGATGGAAAGTATAATAAATGATGAAACATACATAAAATATTTAGATAAATATTTTGAATCTAGTGATACAACATTATATAAATATAGAATCCTCGGGGATGCAACAGGAGAGTTAGGGCCATTTTATAATGATGGTAATAATAGAAGCACTTGGTATGCAGATCTCTCAGGCTTTGTTAACACTTCTTTGCCTTGGTTCATTCGTGGGGGAGGTTGGAGTTCAATTTCTTTTGCTGGTCATTTCTATTTTTCTAGTTCTCATGGTGGTTATAGCATTTACAATGCTACTCGTTTGATTCTCAATCCTTAACTTTTTTCTTTAATTTAAAGAATTTTAAAGCAATTAGTTGAAAAAATTATTTATAATACTATCAATTGATTTGATTAATGAAATAATAAATCTAAATAGTTATATTTCAATAAAATTAATTATGCAATAATACAATTTTCATAGTCTTTATAAAATTATCTAATATTTATAAGTATTGTAAAATTTGTAAGATGCCTCTTGATATATATATATATACGATATAATAAGGTGGTAAAAAATAAATATAATAAAAATAGAAAGAGGTAATCTAAATGAAAAATAAAAAAGGGTTTACATTAGTAGAGCTACTCGCAGTAATAGCTATTTTAGCAATACTAGTAATTATAGCTTTGCCTAATGTACTTAAAATGTTTAGAGAAGCAAAAGTAAATACATTTACCCGTGAAGTACAAAATATAATGAGAAGTGCTGAGAGTAAATATGTATCTGCTTCAATTGGAAACAAAGCAGTTAATTGTTTTGATAGTAGTACAAATGCATTAAATTTAGATGGAAGAAGTAACATATTATATGTAGTTAAATTTAATGATAAAGGGAAGATAATAGAAGTAATGGCAAGAGATGAAGCAAATGAACTTATAGCTTCTTCATCAAGTGGAATACAAAGAGAAGATATAGGAAAGAAATATAAAGTAGAAGCAGCTAAGACAAGTATAACTGATTGCAAAGGAAATCAGTTAATTGATGGAGAAAAACCAAAAACAAAATATGTAGAAAGTGAATTAAATGGAGCTGACCCAGTATTAGGAGATAAAATGATACCTATAATGTTATCAGATACAGGAGTAGCAACATATGCACATGAATATGATGAATGGTATAAATATTCATCAAAGAAATGGGCAAATGCAGTAATACTAGTAGATAAGCCAAGTAATCCTAATTATAAAGAAGGAGACACTATAGCTGAATCAGATATAAGGGCATATTTTGTATGGATACCAAAATATAGTTATAGAATATTCAATATTGGAGATTATGAAGGTTTAAATGGTAGTCAACCAGAAAGTCAAATAAAAGAAATAGAGATAGAATTTGGAACAAGGACAACAGGAGAAGTAAGTGGTGAATGTATAACACCAATGGAAAGTGGACTTTCAAGAGCAAGTGGAGCCACAAAAGATTGTCAAGTTGGAGATTTAATGACACATCCAGCATTTTTAAGTATACCAAGTAATGGATTTTGGGTTGGAAAATTTGAAACAGGATATAATCAAAATGGAGACCCAAGTCAACCTATAACAGATGAAAATATAGCTACATGGACAACAGCAAATGCACAAGTAAATAGTGAAAAACCAGCAAATTTAATAGTAAAACC
>CANRBS010000021.1 GCA_947628895.1 uncultured Bacilli bacterium | reverse complement strand
GAAAGATAAGTTCTACCATTTTTATACTTGTATTTTTTTACGAACATTAATATCAACTACTTTCTAATAATATTATAGCACATTATACAACTATTGTACAACCAAAAATTTAAAAAACTTGACAAAGAAAAAGCCAGCATTTAACTGACGTTGAATAAGATTTGAATTTAAGTCAACTGCAAAACTCGGGAGAAAAGAAAGTATTAAATAAAAAATATTTAGAAAAATTATATTTAAAACATATAAAATAAATTGATAATTTAATAAATATATGATATATTTTTAATATAAGGAGGAATAAAATATGCCAGTTTGGTTAATTGTAGTTCTAGTTATTTTAGTACTTTTAGTTTTATATGTAATAGTAACATATAATAGTTTAGTTTCACTTAGAAATAAAGTTAGAGATCAATATAGTCAAATTGATGTTGAACTTAAAAGAAGATTTGATTTAGTACCAAATTTAGTTGAAACTGTAAAAGGTTATACTAAACATGAAAAGAGTACTTTAGAAGCCGTAGTAAAAGCCAGAAACACTTATGTTTCAGCTGATAATATGTCTGATCAATTAAAAGCAGATGATGCTCTTACTAAAGCAATTAGTAAATTATTTGCATTAAGTGAAGCTTATCCAGACTTAAAAGCTAATGAAAACTTTACTAAACTTCAAGATGAACTTTCTGAAATTGAACAAAAAATTGTATATTCTAGACAATTTTACAATGATAGTGTTATGAATTTAAATAATAAAATAGAAAAATTCCCATCTAATATAATTGCAAAAATGTTTAATTTTACAATGAAAGAATTCTTTGAAGCACAAAGTGAAGAAAGACAAACCGTTAAAGTTAAATTTTAGGCATTTATAAAATGCCTTTTTTAAATAGGAGATTTATATGAAATTTAAATATATATTAGTAATATTATCTTCATTTTTACTCATGAATGTGGTTCATGCAAATGACATAAAAAGTATAGATATGGACATTTATGTTGATAATAATGGAAATGCACATATTAAAGAAACATGGGTAGCTGATTTAGATAGTGGGACAGAAGGATATAAACCATATTATAATTTAGGTACTTCAGAAATAATAGATTATACTGTAAAAATGAATGATATTGAATTCACAACAATATCTAATTGGAATGTAAATACATCTTTTGACTATAAAAGTTATAAAGCAGGATTAAATAAGATTAATGATGGATATGAACTTTGTTTTGGAATATCAAAATATGGATTAAATACATATGAAATGGATTATACAATAACAAATTTTGTAGTAGGACTAAATGATGCAGATATGGTATATTGGACACTAGTTCCACATAACTTATCAGATAAGCCAGATAAAGTATATATAAAAATATATAGTGATTTTAAATATGAAGATACGATAGATGTATGGGGATATGGAAATTATGGTGGAGAAGCATATGTATATGATGGATATATAGAAATGCAACATGAAGATGAACTAGATACTCAAGAGTATATGACGATACTTGTAAAATTTCCAAAAGATACATTTAATACAACTACTAAATTAGATAATGATTTTAATTACTATTATGAAATGGCAGAAGAAGGCTCTACAGATTATGTAGATATCGATTATGAAGAAGAAAATGTTAGCTTTTTAGAAAGAGTTATTGAATTTATATATATTTTTTTTGTATTATTTCTATTTTTCATACCATTTATTTTAATTATAATTGCAGGTAATAAAAGTAATGCATATGGAACTAAAAAAATAAAATTTAGTAATAAAGATATTACAAATGTAAAAAAAGCTCCATATTTTAGAGATATACCATGTAATAAAAATATATTTGAAGCATATTGGGTTGCATGTCAATTTAAACTAATTAAAAATAAAAATGATTTTTTAGGAGCTATACTTCTAAAGTGGATAAAAAATAAAAATATAGAAAAAGATTTTACAAATAAAAAAGCATTAAGATTTAATAATAAAAATAATTTAACAGAAGTTGAAATAGAGCTTTATGATATGATGGAAGAAGCAAGTTTAGACGGAGTGCTTGAAGATAAAGAATTTGTAAGATGGTGTAAAAATCATTATAATAAGATACTTAGATGGTTTAATAAAGTAATAGATGAGCAAACTATGAATTATGTTTCTATTGGATTAATTACTGAAGAAAAGAAAACATTTAGTAAAATATATATAGTAAAAGATGAAATGAAAGAATATGGACTTCAAATGTCAGGACTTAAAAATTTCTTAAATGATTTTTCAAATATAAAAGATAGAGAGTCTATAGAAGTAATGTTATGGCAAGAATACTTAATGTATGCACAAATATTTGGAATAGCTAAAAAAGTAGCAAAAGAATTTAAAGATTTATATCCAGATATTATTACAGAAGAAGTATATAATGACTTTATATTTATTAACACTCTATCATATGATGGTGTACATGCCGCAACTGTTGCAAGAAGTGAAGCACAAGCAAGAGCTAGTAGTTATTCTTCTGGTGGAGGAGGATTCTCATCTGGTGGCGGAGGAGGAGGCTCTTTCGGAGGAGGAGGCGGAGGCGGAGGCTTCCGTTAGAAAGATAATTTCAAATAATTATCTTTTTTATTGTTTTTATAAAAATATTATGATATATTTTAAAAGTAATAATAGAGGTGAACTTATGAAATTTAAATATATATTAGTAGTTATATCATCATTTTTACTAATGAATGTGGTACATGCTAATGACATAAAAAGTATAAATATGGATATATATGTTGATAATAATGGAAATGCACATATTAAAGAAACATGGGTAGCTGATTTAAATAGTGGGACAGAAGGATATAAACCATATTATAATTTAGGTACTTCAGATATAATAGATTATACTGTAAAAATGAATGATATTGAATTTACAACAATCCCTAATTGGAATGTAAATGCAACTTTTGATAATAAAAGTTATAAAGCAGGATTACATAAAATATCAAATGGTTATGAACTTTGTTTTGGAATATCAAAATATGGATTAAATACATATGAAATGGATTATACAATTACAAATTTTGTAGTAGGACTAAATGATGCAGATATGGTATATTGGACACTAGTTCCACATAACTTATCAGATAAACCAGAAACAGTACGAATAAAAATATATAGTGATTTTGAATATGAAAATACGATAGATGTATGGGGATATGGAAATTATGGTGGAACAGCATATGTATATGATGGATATATAGAAATGAATCATTTTGATGGACTAGATACTCAAGAATATATGACAATACTAGTAAAATTTCCAAAAGATACATTTAATACAACAACAAAAATAAATAAAGACTTTAATTATTATTATGAAATGGCAGAAGATGGAGCAGAACATTATATAAATAATAATACACAAGATCCAAAAGAAAATATTATTATAAAAATATTTAAAATAATTGCAGCTGTGATTATATGTATTGTAGTCTTTTTTCCAATTCTTCTACCAATTTTTCTACCATTAATTATGGTATTAATTACTATAAAGAAAAATCATTCATATGGGAGTAAAAAAATAAAATTTAATAATAAAGACACTGCAAATGTAAAAAAAGCCCCATATTTTAGAGATATACCATGCAATAAAGATATATTTGAAGCTTATTGGGTTGCATGTCAATTTAAACTTGTTAAAAATAAAAATGATTTTTTAGGATGTATGCTTTTAAAATGGATAAAAGATAAAAATATAGAAAAAGATACAACTAAAAAGGAAGCATTAAGATTTAATAATAAAAATAATTTAACAGGTTTTGAAGAAGAACTTTATGATATGATGAAACAAGCAAGCCATGATGGAGTACTTGAAAGTAAAGAATTTGTAAGATGGTGTAAAAAACATTATGGACAAATATTAAGTTGGTTTAATGCAGTAATAGATAATCAAACTAAAATTTATGTTAATAATGAATTGATTATTGAGAAAAATAATATATTTGGAAGAAAAATATATATAGTAAAAGACGAAATGAAGGAATATGGACTTCAAATGGCAGGACTTAAAAACTTTTTAAAAGATTTTTCAAATATAAAAGATAGAGAATCTATAGAAGTAATGTTATGGCAAGAATATTTAATGTATGCACAAATATTTGGAATAGCTAAAAAAGTAGCAAAAGAATTTAAAGATTTATATCCAGATGTTATAACAGAAGAAGTATATCATGATTTTGTATTTATCAATGATTTATCATATGACGGAGTACATGCTGCCTTAGTATCTGCAAGAAATACTGTTGAAAAATCAGCATTAAAAGCAACATTAGAAAGAGCAAGCGATTACACATCAGGTGGAGGAGGATTTTCTTCTGGTGGAGGCGGAGGTGGATCCTTCGGAGGAGGAAGTAGTGGAGGCGGAGGCTTCCGTTAAAAAAATGAGACAATTGTCTAATTTTTATTTGATTTCTTTTTTAAATTCAACTTCATAAATAGTTGATTTGTTTTTATTAATACTACTAAAATTATAATTTCCTAAATAATCATGAATATTATTAAATGTATTAATAAGTTCATCATTTTTATATATTTTAAGAGTATCATTATCTAATATATAACCATATCCATTATCAAAATATTCATATAAAGCTTCTTTTTCACTTATTTCTTTTGAATTAAATAAATCTATATAATATGTTTTATCTTTTGAAGTATCACCTTCAAGTGAATATTTTAAATCTATTTTATAAATGCAATATTTTTTTAATGGAGTAATATTTAAACTATAATTATATATATTTTCATATGGAATACTTAATTTATAATATTCATAAAAGTCATTATCGTAAAATATAATATTTAATTTATCATTATTTTCAATAACCGTATAAAAATAATAATCTGATTTATTTTCTTCATCAATATATCCAAGATCAAATACTTCATTATTCAATTCTTTTTTTACTCCTTTAGAATTAATCAAATAAGAATTATTTTTATTTATTATATATAAGTTATTACCAATCATTTTAAAATTAATATTACCATCAATATTGTAGTCTACTATTTGATTATCATTATATAAAACACCAAATTTGTTATTTTTACTTAATATTTTATAATTATCAATATAGTAAATAGTATCATATTCATTATTTAAAAGAACTTCATCTTTTGAATTAATTATTCCAAATTTATTATCTTCATAAAATATAAATTCATCTTTATTAATTGAATTACTTAAATAATCATATTTAAAATCAATAACTATATCACCATTTGTTTTCATTAAACCAAATTTATTATCTTTATTTTCAATAATTATATAATTTGGATTATTTGAAATAACATAATCATTATATTCTTCTTTAATATATAAATTTATTATTCTATCATCTAATTTAATAGTTTCATCTGTTCCAATATTTAAAAGTAACATATTATCTTCATTTTCAAGTACTAAATAATCAGTTATATATTTAATACCATTATAATATGTTAATGGTTTAATACTAACATAATAATCTGACTTAATATTAGTTTTAGTGTTTAAGTAATAACTATTATTTTTATTTTTAATTATTTCATAATCACCATATTTATTTTCATTGTTTTCTTTTTTAACACTTTTTTCTTCATTATAAATATTACCAATTTCTCCAATTACATAATGATCAATTCCATCTTCATTACTGGAAAGTAATATTTCATTTTTACTATCATCAACACTAATAATACCATCATATGTTTTAACTACTTTTAGTGCCGCGGTAGTAAATTCTTCTTTTATTACAGGTTTAACTATTTCATTATCAATTTTATGTTTAATATCTTTTTCATTTAGTTTTATAAATGTATAAATAGAAAGTATAAATAGTATTAATGAAACCCATACAATAATTCCTCTTATAATTAATTCCTTTTTATCTTTTTCCATATCTACCTCTTAATTCAATTATAGCATTTATTAATTCTAATTAAAATTAATTTGCGAGTTATTTACATATAATAGTATGCAATTATGAAATATAAAATTTATTAATCTAATTATGGCAAATTCACTATAATTAAAAATTATTTAAAATAAATATACATAAAAGTTTTTAAAAATAAAGTGAATTTTTTTGTTTTTTCTTTAAAAAATATCAAATATAATATATAATTATTAAAGGAGAAGTAAATATGAAAACCGTACAAGAATACATAACATTTTTATCACCTGAATTTATATATGTACCTTTTGATAAACAAGAATTAATTGTTTTACCAAGAAGTAGACAAATATATAATAATACCTTACTTGGAACTAAAGAAAATGGAGAAAAAATATTTAGTCCAGTTAGTGGAAAAGTAATTGGTATTAAAGATATGAATTACTCTAATTATACTTCTAAATCTTTAGTTATTGAAAATAACTTTATGGATAAAAGAGAAAAATTAAATCCAGTAAGAGATTTAAATAAAATAAAGAAAAGTGAAATAATTGAATCATTAGAAAAATATGGTTTAAATAAAAAAATAAATAGTAAAACTACATTAGTAGTAAATTCTTTATATGATAAAAAATATGATTTAAAAGATATGGTTATTAACTATGAAAGTTATGAAGAAATATTAGAAGCAATAGATGAATTTATGGAAATATTTAATATGAAAACATGTTATATATGTATTGATAGTAATGATTTAGTTTCTATAAATTCATTTGAAAAATATATTAATGCATTTTTAAATATATGTATAGTTCACTCTAATAAGAAATTTAAAGATGATACTTGTGTATTTTATAGTATTGAAGAGATACTTGCAATTCATAAAGCTATACATTTAGATTATATGTATGATAATACTATTATTACTATTAATGATGGTAAAAGTACTATAGTTAAAGTTAAATTATATTCATGTTTAGGTGAAGTATTAAGAGCGGTAAAAATTACATATAGAGGTAAAACTGTTTTAGTTAATAATAAAGAAATAGGTAATGTTAATGACTTTGCAATAGATGAAACCGTAAGAAGTGTTATTATAAAGGAAAAATAATATGATATATGTATTTCTAGGAAAAGATTTTAATATTGTAAAAAAACAAATGGATGAATTAATTAAATCATTAAATATTAATAATATTATTAAATATGATTTTACTGAAAGTAATATTGGTGAAGTGTTAGATGAAGTAAATTATATAGATTTATTTAATGAAAAGAAACTTATAATTGTATCTAATTTTTCACTTAAAAAATTAAAAGATAAAGATGAAGAATTATTAAATAATTATATATTAAATATGAATGATAATGTTATTATATTTAGATTAATTGATGAAGAGTTGGATAATAGAAAGTCTATTACTAAAGCACTTAAAAGTAAATGTAAAGTTATTGAATGTAAACATTTAGATTATAAGAATCTATATGATTATGTAGCTACTATGTTTAAAGAAAATAAATTAGATATTACATATTATCAAGTTAAAAAAATATTAGATTTATGTGAATATAATGTAGACTATACAATAAAAGAAGTAGAAAAATTAATTATATATAAAATAGGGGATAAAAAAGTAACTGATAAAGATATAGATGAAGTAATAAGTAAAAACAGAGAAAAAGAAATGTTTACTTTAATAGAAACCGTAATGGATAAAAATATAGCAGGAAGTATAGAATCATTTAAAGTTCTTGTTAGTGGTAAAACAGAGAGTATAGTAATACTTGATAATTTAGCAAAACAATTTAGACTTTTATATCAAACTAAAATATTATCTAAAACTATGAATGAAACTGAAATATCTAAAAATTTATCAGTAAATCCATTTGTGATTAAAAAGTTATATCCATATTTAAATAAATATAAAGAAGAAGAGATAATAAATATATTATATAAATTAAGTGATATGGACTATGATATAAAGGTTAGTGGTTATGATAAAAATAAAGTTTTAGAGTCATTTTTCTTAACTTTATAACATATACTTTACATTAAATTAATAAAATTATTATGTAGGATATGAATTTTTAAGTATAATTGTATTAAAGGAGGCATAAAAAAATGTTAATATTAGCAAAAAGTATTTTAGGATTAATGTTAGGATTTTTTATAGCAGTAGTATTTGGTTGGTTTTTAATACCTGTTTTAAAGAAACTAAAATGTAAGCAATCAATTAGTGTATTTACTGCATTTAGACATGCAGAAAAAAATGGAACACCTACGATTGGTGGACTTATATTTATTATACCAACACTTATAGTTATGCTATTTTTATATTTAAGAGGTAGTTTAGAAATAACACATAGTTTATTAATTATTATATTTGTATTTATTTCTTATGCTTTATTAGGATTTGTTGATGATTATTTAAAAATAAAAGAGAAAAATAATGAAGGTCTTTCAATTCCACAAAAACTTTTAATTCAAGTTTTAATAGCACTCGTATTTTTCTATATTTATATGCAAGGTGGGGGAGATGCTAATGTTACAATTACATCTCTTGGAATAGATATAGATATGGGATGGTTATATGGATTATTTATTCTATTCTTACTTGTTGGCTCTTCTAATGCAGTTAATTTAACTGATGGACTTGATGGTCTTGCTGGTGGACTTTCACTTATTGCATTTCTTAGCTTTGGTATTATTTCTTGGGGTACAACATGGGTTGAAGGATACCAAGAAATAGCAATATTCTGTTTCATAGTTGTAGGATCATTACTTGGATTTTTAGTATATAATACACATCCTGCTAAAGTATTTATGGGAGATACTGGTTCCTTGTCTTTAGGAGCAACCCTTGCAGCAATAGCAATACTTACAAAACATGAGTTATCACTTGCTCTAATAGGTGGTGTATTTGTAATAGAAACTCTATCTTCAATTATACAATTAACAGCAATTAAAAAATTCCATAAAAAAGTTTTCTTAATGACACCAATACATCATCATTTTGAAAAACTAGGTTGGGCTGAAACAGATATAGTTAAAATGTTTTATATAGTTGGATTTATGCTTAGTATGATAGCTATATATTATGGAGTATGGATGTAAAAAAAGTTATTCACATTTAAAATAACTTTTTTATTTGACTTCTATTTAATATCCAATCAATTGAACAATTACTTATTTTACTTAGATTTATTAAAATATCACTTTGTATTAAATTTTTACCTCTTTCATAACTTGCAAGTGAAGAAAATGAACAATTTAATTTATTACCTAAATCTCTTAAAGATAAATTTAATTTTTTTCTTATTTCTTTTAATCTATTTCCAATTATTATTAAATCAATATTTTCATTTTTATTAATATGTTTTCTTTCATTTACAATACCTAATATATAATCAATATTTACTTCATAAAAATTAGATAATTGTATTAATCTTCTAGTAGGAATTGGAATTTTATTTCTTTCCCATTCAGAATATGTAGATTCCGCGATGCCTAAAGAAAAAGCAATTTCTTTGGATTTTAAATTTTTTTCTTCTTTAAGTTCTTCTAATTTATTTTTATCCATATACATCACCTACAATATAATTTTTACATTTATAAAAATATTTTTAAAAAATATTCACTAAATCCGCACAAGATATGTTATAATTAAATTACATAGGAGGGTTTTGATGAAAAATAATGATTTAGAAAACATAAAAAATGATATTAATAATTTAGAAGATATTACATATTTATTAACGGTAGATAATGTAGCTAATTTATATGAAAAAGAAAAACTAGAAGAAAAGGAAATTGAATTTATAAAATCTTTAGATAATTATTTAAGTTATATTAAAGATAATTATAATCTTAGAAAAATAGAATATTTTATTCTTGCTGATATTACTTTAAATAATAAATATTCAAATGAATTATTGAAAAATGATATTCAAGAATTTAGAAAAATATTTTTATATAATTTGTATGATAATATTAATTATTATTCTAAATTTATAGATGATAATTCTTCTTTATATAAATTATATTTAAAATTATCTGAATATGATTTTGAAAAAGATATTATAGAAATTGAAAATATAGTTAAAAGTATAATTAATGATAGAAATATATTAGTATCTAATGCATTTATATCACATAATGAAGTTATTAATGATGATAGTTTCTTTATAGTAATAATAGATAATTTAGCAAGTAAATATTTTAATGATTAAAAAGACAAAAAATAAAAATTTTTGTCTTTTCTTATACTTAAAAACATAATATTAAATGAATAATAAAAAGGGGGAATAGATTTATTACAAAAACTAATAAACTTATAATTCTATCTACTTTATTATTATCATTAATTGGAGTAATAATGATTTACTCTAGTAGTTATATATGGGCTGAGTTTAAATATAATAATCCATATAAATATGTTTTACAACAAGGAATATTTTTTATTATTGGAATATTTTTAATGTATGTTTTTTATAAGATTGATTATAATATTTATAAAAAACACTCAAATAAATTTTTGTTAGTTTGTTTTATATTGCTTATTTTAGTATTAATACCTGGAATAGGTAGTGTTAGAAATGGTAGTAGAAGTTGGTTTGGAATACTTGGATTTGGTTTTCAACCAAGTGAACTTACTAAAATTGCATTAATTATTTTTACGGCTAAATACTTATCAAATAATGATAAATTAAAAAGATATACATTTAAATTTATGCTTCCAATATTAGGTGTTATTATAGTATTTTTTCTTTTAATAATGTTAGAACCTGATTTTGGTACAGATATGGTTATTATGTGTTCTTTAATTGGACTTATTTTTATATCTGGAAGTGATGTATCTATTTTTGTGAAACTTGGTATTCTTGGAATAGTTGGAATAATTATTTTAATTTTAATAGCGCCTTATAGATTAGATAGAATCACTTCATTTATAAATCCATGGAGTGACCCTCTTGGAAGTGGATTTCAAATGATACAAAGTTTATATGCTATAGGTCCTGGTGGATTTTTAGGATTTGGATTTTTAAATTCAAGACAAAAACATTTTTATCTTCCAGAACCACAAACTGATTTTATATTTTCAATTATTACAGAAGAATTTGGTTTTATTGGTGCTTTAGTATTAATACTTTTATTTATAACATTATTTTATAATATAATTAAAAATTCATTAAAACAAACTGATTTATTTGCTAAATATTTATCATTTGGTCTATCTTTCTTACTTATGTTTCAAACATTATTAAATTTATCAGTAGTAGTGGGATTAGTTCCAATTACTGGAGTTACTCTTCCATTTATTTCTTATGGAGGTAGTAGTTTATTAGTTTCTATGATAAGTATTGGAATTATCTTAAATACTTTTAAAGATATATAAGATAGATTTAATTTTAATAATATAAAAAAATAAAATATTGTGATAAAATAAATACATAAATTAGCAAAGGAGATGATTTAATGAAAGATTTTAGTAGTATTCATCCTATTTATTATGTTGATGAAGATGATGAAAAGTTAATAAAAAGTATAGAAGAAAAAATTAATCTTATTTCACTTAATAATATAAATAAAAAGAAAAATCTAAAAATTAAATCAAGGGTTAGATCAATTTATTCATCTCTTGCTATAGAAGAAAATTCACTTTCCTTAGATAGTGTAGAAAATATTGTAAAAAATAATATGGTTTTAGGAACAAAAAGAGAAATTCAAGAAGTTAAAAATGCTAATTTTTTATATGAACATGTTTATGAATTTAATTGGAAAAAAGAAAGTGATTTATTAAAAGCTCACTTTATTATGATGAAATATCTTTGTAAAGATGAAGGAAAATATCGTAATCATGGAGAAGCTGTAAAAAAAGGAAAAGAAATAATTTATAAAGCACCAGAATCTATTCTTGTAGAACCATATATGCAAAGTTTATTTAAATTTATAAATGAAAATGAAAAGAAAATTCATCCATTAGTATTATCATCTATATTTCATTATTATTTTGTTTATATACATCCATTTAGTGATGGTAATGGTAGAATGGCAAGATTTTGGGTAAGTTTAATACTCTTTAATTGGAAAAAAGAATTTGAATATATTCCTTTTGAAGAAGAAATGTATTTAAATCAAAATGAATACTATGATTCAATTTCAGCTTGTCATATTAATGGAAATGCAAATGTTTTTATAAAATTTATGTTAAAAATAATAAATAATACTTTAGAAAAAACTACCCAGAAAACTACCCAGACTGTACAATATATAAAATTAAATAAAAGCCAAAAAGAAATTATAAAATTAATTCAAAAAAATCCAAATATAACAAGAAATGAAATTGCATATAACTTAGATATTACATCTGATGGAGTTAAGTATAATTTAAAGAAACTGGAAGAAAAAAATATAATAGAAAGAGTTGGAGCTGATAACGGAGGTTATTGGGAAATAAAAGTATCAACTGAAGTAAAATAAATTTAATAAAAATTTTGGTTTAGGATTAAGTATTTTTGTGATTGATTTTTATCAATCTTTTTCTTTTTAATAATATTTAAGTTTCATTTGATTTCTTTTTCAAAATATTGTATTATAACTCATGCTTTAAGGGAATAAATATTTACCGTATGAAAGTAGGTGATCTTTTTAATGACAAGAAATATTAAAAGTTTAAATAATAATGAAATTTATAATATTTTACTACCTACAATTACTG
This sequence comes from uncultured Bacilli bacterium, assembly GCA_947628895.1. Classification (GTDB taxonomy): domain Bacteria; phylum Bacillota_I; class Bacilli_A; order RF39; family UBA660; genus CAG-1000. The sequence goes on along the minus strand of CANRBS010000021.1, from coordinate 12,525 downwards.
ATTCTATTTTAAAATATGATTATATAAAAGTTAAGAATGATTTAATTATGAAAGTTATAGAATCAGCAAAAAATGAATATAAAGATACAGTATATAATTTTGATAAATACTTTAAAATTAAATTAGAAAAAGCAATAAAAGAAGAAATAAAAAATCAATTAAATGATGAAAAAAAGCATTTAATATAATAAATAATTATATAAATAAAAAAATAATATTACCTTTAACTTATGAAATAGCAACAAATATTTTAAAAGATTTAAATAAATTTTTATTACAATATTCTTTTGATGCTAATATAGAATTTTTAATTGATTTAATAAATAAAAATAATAATTTTAGTAATATGATAAAATTAATTGTTGATAATAATTATCAAAAAATCATTAATATTCCACTTGATAAAGTTTTTGATAATGATTTTATATCTCAATTAGTATTAACTTATTGTATGATTAATAATATTGAAATTTATTCTACTAAAGATAATGAAAATATTATAAATATTGATGATAGTACTAATGTTGATATTATAGGACAATATTTAAAAGAAATAAATTCATATCCACTTTTAAGTAAAGAAGATGAAACAATTTTATTTACTAAATTAAAAAATGGAGATAGAAGTATATTTAATTATATCGTTAATTGCAATTTAAGATTAGTAGTAAGTGTAGCTGTAAGATATACTCATCGAGGATTAGATTTGTTAGATTTGATTCAAGAAGGAAATATTGGACTTATGACTGCAGTAGATCGCTTTGATTATACTAAAGGATATAAATTTTCATCTTATGCAACTTATTGGATTGAATGTAAAATACTAAGAGCAATAGCACTTAAGAGTAGAACTATTAGACTTCCTGTTCATAGTCATGAAATTGTTGTAAAGATTAATAAAATACAAGAATCACTTATTAATAAATTACAAAGAGAACCAACAATTGAAGAAATAGCAAAAGAAATTAATTTACCTGTTAAAAAAGTAAATGATCTATTAAATATAAAATCTTCAGTTAGCTTGAATTCTATTATTAGTGGCGATAAAGATGATTCAGAACTTGAGGACTTTATACCTAATACTGATGAAATATTAGAAGATTATTATATTGATAAAAGTTTAATAGAAGAAGTACAAAAATTACTTGAAAAATGTAATTTAAGTAAGAGAGAAAAAGATGTTATAATATCACGATATGGTTTATATGATAATGAAATATTAACTCTTGAAGAAATAGGAAAAAAATATAATGTTACAAGAGAGAGAATTAGACAAATAGAAAATAATGTTATATATAAATTAATTAAAAATCAAGAAACAGAAAAGCTTGCCGATTATATGGATAATCCTAAAAAAGCAAGAGAAACTTTAAAACAAAAAAGAGATGAATACTATGGTAGTATTTATGGTAGTATTAGAAAAGAGAATGAAAAAAATCAGCAAAAAAATATAAAAGGAAATCATCAAAATAAAGATAAAAGGAGCTATTATATGGCAAAAAGAAAAAATCAAACAAAATATGAATATTTTAAAGAATATTCAAAAGAAGAAGTAGATAAAGTAATTGCTAATTTACTTCCTGAAGAAAAATATATATTTGAATTATGGGAGAATGGTCCATTAGATCAAATTTGTTATTCTTTCTTTAGTGATACAGTTCGCAAAGTTAATCGTCGTTTAAAAAATCCAAATAAAAAAATCAATACTAGTAAAAATCTTGGTAAGGGACTTCTTAGAGTTAGAGAAATAATGCAAAAAGAACAAAATAGTAAATTAGAAGAAAAAGAAACAATTAATAATGATAGACAGCAAGAAGAAATAAAATTATTAAAAGAAGATTATTTATCAATTTTAAAAGTTTTAAGAAGTTTTTCATTTAAAGAAATGTTAGAAATAATGCCTGTTAAAGATGCAATTATTGTAGCTTTAAGATTTGGTTATGTTGATGGTAAATGTTTTGAAACTAAAAAAATTGCAGAATTTTTAGAGATTAGTGAAGAAGAAGTACTAAACACTTCAAAGAAAATTTTACTTTTATATAAAGAAAAAATTAATGATATGATTGATAATGTTATAGCATTTACTGATAATGATAAAAAATTAATAAAATAAAGAAATTATAAAATATTGTTCATTCATAAAGTGTAAACAAACCGCTAAAATATTGAATAATCTATTCATTTATGATAATAATTATAATATGGAAAAGAGGTATAAAACTTATGATAAAAAAATATTTATCTTTCATTTTAATGTTATTAGCTGCTGTGTTTATATTTGTTTTTAAAAGTAATATTGGATTAGTACTTGCTATAATTTCATTAATATTAAGTATTGTTTATATTAAAGAGAAAAATACTTTTAATATTATAGCTTTAATTGGTTCAATAATTTTAGTAGTTTATTCTATTATTTCTTTTGTTATGGCTTTTAATTTTACAAATGGTTTGTTTAATAAGGCAAAACAAGATGCTGTTAATGCATATGCTGATAGTTTAGAATATTCAGTAGAGTCAAAAATTGATACTTTAATTAATAATAATGAAGTAAAAGATGGCGAAAATATATTAACAGAAGATTTATTTAAAAAATATAATCTTAAATATCCTGAAAAATGTGAAAGTTATGTTATTGTTAATATTGATTTAAATGATAATAAAAACAATACTTATGAAGCTTATGTTAGATGTGATAATAAGTATGCAACTGAAGGATTTAATGATAATTATCTTAAATAATTGTTTTATATTGATAATAATTTAAAAATATTATATTATTTATTTGAGGTAAATATATATGAAAAAAAGTGTAAAAATTATTTTAATTATTATAGGAGTTTTATTTGGATTAATTATACTAGATACTATTCAAGCAAGATTATTTAAAAATAGCCCTTTATTAAGTTCAAAAAAATTATTAGAAAATAATAGTTATGTTGACAGGGGAATACTTATGGATACTTATTATTGTAAAATGAGTAATGATAGTTTTGTTGTTGATTGGTATTTTAAATTTAATAAGTTTGCTTGTCCAATTTATGATAATAATGATTCAAAATCTATATTTAAAACAAGTGATAATATAATTTCATTAAGTATAAAAGAAAATACATTAACAAATAAAGGCTTAACTATTATTATTGAAAATAAATCAAATGATAAATATATTTATGGTAATTCATATTATCTTGAATATTATGAAAATGATAAATGGAATATTATGAATCAAACCTCTAATACATTAGAAGCATATGGTTTAAAACCAAATCAAAAAATAGAAAATACAATTGATTGGAGTTATTCATATGGCGAATTGCCTAGTGGAAAATATAGAATAGTTAAAAATTTTCTAAAAGATAATAATAAAAAATTTGATATTTTTTCTTCTTTAGAATTTGAAATTAACTAATAATTAAAATAAGAGAGAATTATATTTATATTTATATTTATATTTTTAGACTTCTTTGAAGTCTTTTTTTCTTGACTTTTAATATATATATAATTTTATTAGTGTGAAAAATATGTGATTATAATTTTAATTATAGTTATATGTGATATGAAAGGAGGAAAAATAAAGAAAATAATTAAAATTTTTAATTAGTTTAAGAAATATATTATTTTTCTATAAAAAGGAGGAAGTATGAAAGAAAAATTATTAGATTTCTATTCTAAACATAAAAAACTTGTATTAATTGTAGGAGTAGTACTTGTTTTAGTTATTGTGGGGATGATTGGAAGTAGAAAAGAAAAAGTAGATTGGGATGAATTATTATTAGGTTCTCATTTGCCTGAAGTAAAGAAAGGTTCAATTGATTTACAAGTAAATAATGGTGATTATCTTACATTTGATATTGAAGATGTAAAAAAATCGTATTATACAGAATATAAGGAAGCCTGTATTGATATGGGATATACTATAGATAAAGAAGATACTGGGGATAACTATGAAGCATTCAATAAGGATGGATATAAGTTAGATTTATATTATTCTTCTTTTGATGAAATATATGTTCATTTATATGCACCAGAAGAAATGTCTGAAATAACATGGAATACAACAGGTCTTGGTGAAAAATTACCAGTTCCTACATCTACTTATGGAAAAGTTTCAACAGATTCTAGTAGTACATATAGAGTGTTATTAGGAAAGACAAGTTTAGATGAATTTAATAAATATGTTGAATCTTGTCAAGAAAAAGGATTTAATATTGATTATAATAAACAAGAAAAAAAATATACTGCTAAAAATAGTGAAGGGTATAGCTTAGAAGTTTCTTATGAAGGTAATAATGTTATTGATATTATGATTGAAGCACCAAAAGAGGAATCTTCTAATAATAACTCTGAAGAAACTAATAACAATAATACTACAAATAATAATACAAACAACAATAACACTAGTAATAACAACACAACAAATAATAATACAAATAATAATACTCAAATGGTAAATGGCATGAGAAAAGATTTTAAAGATGCTATGGATAGTTATGAAAAGTTTATGGATGAATATATTGCATTTATGAAAAAATATAATGCTAATCCTAGTGATCTTAGCTTACTAACAGAATATACTAAAATTTTAGATAAATATAATAAATTTGTTGATGACTTTGATAATTGGGAAAGTGATGATTTAAATACTAAAGAAGCTGCATACTATCTTGAAGTACAAACTAGGGTAAATAAAAAAATTAGTGAAGCATTAGGTTAAAAAGAAGGTAAAAAGAAGTGAAAAAAATTAATTATTTAAGTATTTTAAAAATTTTTATAATAGTTTTAACTTTAGTTGCTTTAAGTGGACTATTTATGCCATATGAAAAAGCAACTAAGGATTATCGTGAAGAATTATTAGAATATGCTGATGAAGATTTTATTCCAAATTTAGAAATAAAAAATAGTGATGTTGTTAATCTTACAATTTTAGAAAATTTTAAAATTTATAATTATGCAAAAGATAATAGTGAAGGTGATGATTGGGTTAAAGATGAAGCAACAATAAATGTTGTTATTACTATTGTATTAATAGTATCTATTATATTAACTTTATTATTTACAATTCTAAATAAGCACATATTAGTAATAATTTTTGATATAATTTTAGCTATAAGTTCTTTAGCAATGAACTTTGATATAACATCTCGTGGAGTAATGCCATCAGATGAATACACTTGTGGAATTTCATTCTATTTATTTGTAATTGTATCAATTTTAATATTAATAAGTGTTATAGTAATGAAAGTATTAAAAAAACATCCAGAACTTTTATCAGAAAAAAATAATAAAAAAGAAACAAAATCTAGTAATAAAGAAATTAAATCTAGTAATAAAGAAAAAGAGGTATCTAAAAATAATTCTAATATAGTTAATTATTTAAAACAATATTGGTATATTATAGTTATTGTAATCTTATTAATTATAATATTTGTATTTATATTTTCTGGAAATTCAAAAGATAATATAGAAAATACAAACAACAATAATTCAGGTGAAGTAGAAAATAATACTACTAATAATAATGATTCAAATAGTAATACTGGTAATAGTAGTAACAACAATTCAAATAATAATTCAAATATAACATTCCCTGGAAATACTCAAACAGAAAATAAAATTAAGTATACACTTGTTAAAACATTAGATGATACAAATGTAATTATTGGTCAAAATAATAATGAAGGATCAAGTTTAATTGAAATAGAAGTAGAATTTTATGATAAGGAAAATAATTTCTTAGGTTCTTCTTCAGAAGATGTAAATTTAACTAAAGGATCTGAATTTGCAGTAGATTTATATAATTCACCTAAAACTTATGATCACTATAAAGCTTTTTTTGATATAAAGAAATCAGATTATATATTATTTGATAATCAATTAAAAGTTACATCAAATGATACAGGTGATAGGATAGTATCTCAAATAAATAATACTACTAATGATGAAATTGATTATATTGATGCATCTATAGTTTATTATAAAGATAATAAAGTTGTTGGATATGATAGTAGTGTTGCAGGAGATACAAAGCCTGGAAGATCAGCTAATTTTTCATTTTATAAACCTTACGATAATAATTATGATGATATAGATTTTGATACATATAAAATATTTATAAATGAAGCTTATAATTATAATTAGACACAGGTAAAAAAACACCTGTGTTTTTCTAATCTATGATATAATATTATAAGAGGTGATAAGAATGGAATTATATACTGATAAATTATTCGTTGGAAGACTTGGAAGAATTGAAAAAAATGAAAATCATTTAAAAAAATTAGTACCAACAAATGAATATATAATATTTGAAAAAAATAATATATTAGCAATTGATGTATTATCAAATAAAAATTATTACTTAAAAAATAATGTCTTTATGGGAATAGATGATGAAAATTTATGTATTGTTGACTCTAAACCATTAACATTATTTTTACCAGATAAATCACTTGCCGTAGTTAATGATTATGATTTGTTTGAAATTATTGATAGATTAAATAATTATGATGATATTTATGAATATGCAGAAAAATTAGATTTTTCAAATATATCTGTATTTAAAAATGAAGCTGTTTTAAAAAATAATAAAATAATAAAATTCTAATTATTAATAAAATAGAAATGATTTTCTTGACAATTAATTATATAAAATATTACAATAATGAGTTGAAAGGAAGAAAAAATATGGAAAAAATAAAACCAATAGATGAAAATGAAGAATATGCTGTAAAAGACTTTGTAGTAGCAGAAATAGTAAATTCAATATGTGTAACAGAGAAATTCAAAACAAATAGAATTTGTGTTATGAAAAAAGACAATGAAAATGAAAAAATCTTTTATGATATTGTTTCTGGAATACCATTTATATCTTTTGAATATTTATTTACTGATTATGATATTTGTAGAGTTGGAGCAAGATTACCTTTAGAATATTATTTTCCAGAACAAGAGAAAATAAGTGGAGAAGATCTTTATTCATTTAATACAGAATTATTATTTGATGGATTCAATGCACCACAAAAATCAAATCATGTAAAACAGTACACTTATGATATAAGAGATATATTTTAATTAATATATTTCTTTTTTAATATATGTTATTGTATAAAATTTATACTTGTATCATAAAATTTAGTGTGCTATAATATGTTTAACAACAAGGAGTGGGCAAAAACCCACTCTTTAATTTGATAAAGGAGGTATTATTATGGAAGAAAAAATAATTGAAGCAATTAAAAAACCATTAGAAAAAGAAAATATCAAATTAGTTGGTGTTCATTTTGGAGAAGAAGATGGAGAAAAAACATTGTTTGTAACTATTGATAATGAAGAGGGAGTAGTAGATATTGATTTATGTGTTAAAGCAACACATATAGTAGATCCAATAATTGATAGTCTTGATTTAGATATTGAAGATTATGTACTTGATGTAGGAAGTAAAGGAGTGAGTGAAAGTGAGAACTAAAAAAACAGTTGAAGAAAATAAAGGAGTAAATGGAAAAGAGTTTATAGCAGCACTAGATTATGTATCAAAAGAAAAAGGTATAGATAAAGATATAATTATTGAAGCTATGCAAACTGCTTTATCAACAGCATTTAGAAAAAATGAAAAAGCAGATTACACTTCAAGAGTATTAATTGATGAAAAAACTGGAGATATTAAAGTATTTAAAGTTACTACTATAGTAGAAGATTATAAAGATAGTGATGATGATATTGATAGTGATACTGGAGAAGTTAAAGTAAAACATGATTATCTAAATGAAATGACTATAAGTGATGCTAGAAAGATTAATAAGGATTATCAAGTAGGTGATGAAATATTAGAAGAAGTAACACCAAAAGATTTTGGTAGAGTTGCAATATCTGTTGCTAAACAAGTAGTTCTTCAAAAAATTCGTGAAGCTGAAAGAGAAAAAATCATGAGTGATTTTGAAGATAAGGAAGACGAGTTAATGGTTGGCTTCCTTGCTATGGAAGATGCTAAAAACTATTATGTTGATTTAGGAAAAGCAAGAGGAATTTTATCTAAAAATGAATTAATCCCAGGTGAAAAATTAAATATGGGAGATAGTATAAAAGTATATATTACTAAAATAGAATCTACTCCAAAAGGACCACTAATCTTAGTATCAAGAAAAAACTATGGTTTTGTTAAAAGATTATTTGAACATGAAATACCTGAATTTGCAGATGGAACTTTAGAACTTAGAGGTGTTGCAAGAGAAGCTGGTGTTAGAAGTAAAGTTGCTATTGCAAGTACTAATCCAAAAGTTGATCCAATTGGAAGTTGTATTGGTGAAAAAGGAAGAAGAATTGCTAATATTATGAGTGAACTTGGAGGAGAAAAAATAGATTTAATAGAATATAGTAGTGATCCAGAAGAGTTTATTGCAAATGCTCTTAGCCCTGCTAAGAATTTAAATGTTAGTATTACTGATGAAAAGAAAAAAGAAGCATTAGTAATCGCAGATGATGAAAATTTAAGTTTAGCAATTGGTAAAAAAGGTATTAATATTAAACTAGCATCTCGATTAACAAAATATACTATTAATATTAAAACATTAGATGATATAAATAAACAAATTAATAATTAAGGTGAAAAATATGAAAGTTAAAAAAATACCTATGAGAACATGTGTAGTTACTCATGAAAAATGTGAAAAAAGAGATTTACTTAGAGTAGTAAAAAATAATTTAGGAGAAGTTTTTGTAGATGATACTCTAAAAGCTAATGGAAGAGGTGCTTATCTTAAAAAAGATAGAGCCGTAATTGAAAAAGCTAGAGTAACAAAAGTGTTAGAACGACACTTAGAAACAGAAATTGATGATAAAATTTATGATGAATTATTAACAAAAATATAGAAAAAAGGAGGACTTAAATATATGAGTATTGAAAGTTATGCTTTAGAGTTAGGAGTAGATACAACCGTAGTTATTGCAAAATTAAAAGAGTTAGGTTTTAAATACAATAGTCCAAATGATATATTAGATGATGAAGCAATAATTATATTAGATAATGAAATGGGAGATTTATCTAATAAAGAAAATAATTTAACAGAAGAACTTGCTGATAAATTTGAACTTGAAGATAGAGCAGCAACCGTAGCTATTGCTCATAATATTGAACTTGATGAAGCTGTTAAAGTAAAAGAAAAAATTAAGAAAAAAGATAATAGAGTTAAAGAAAAAGATAAAGATGAAGATTTATCTTTAAAGAAAAAGAATATTTATAAAAATAAAACTAAGCTTCAAAGTAATAAAGAAGAATCTAGTAGTAATGTAGTTTTATATAAAGAAGGAATGAGTGTATCAGACCTTGCTACTGCTATTGGAGTTAGTGCAGGAGAAGTAGTTAAAAAATTAATTGGTATGGGTCTTATGATTTCATCTAATCAAGCTATATCTTTTGATGATGCTAGTATTGTAGTACTTGATTATAATAAAGAATTAATTAAAGAAGAAACTACTGATATTAGTAATTTTGAAGAATATGTTATTAATGATAAAGAAGAAGATAAAGTACCAAGACCTGCTGTTGTTACAATAATGGGTCATGTTGATCATGGAAAAACTACACTACTTGATTACATTAGAAATTCTCATGTTGCAAGTGGTGAAGCTGGTGGAATAACTCAAGCAATAGGTGCATATCAAGTAGATAAAGATGGTAAAAAAATAACATTTATAGATACACCTGGTCATGCTGCATTTACTGAAATGAGAGCAAGAGGTGCTAGTGTTACAGATATAGTTGTAATAATAGTAGCTGCTGATGATGGAGTTATGCCTCAAACTAAAGAAGCAATTGATCATGCAAAAGCTGCTAATGTACCAATAATTGTAGCAGTTAATAAGATAGATAAACCAAATACAAATGTTGATAAGATAATGAGTGAATTATCTGAACTTGGTCTTACTCCAGAAGAATGGGGAGGAGATACAATATTTGTAAAAATTAGTGCTAAAACTGGAGAAGGAGTAGATTTACTTCTTGATAATATAAATGCACTAAGTGAAGTGTTAGAATTAAAAGCAAATCCTAATAGATATGCAAGTGGTTCAGTAATTGAAGCTAAACTTGATAAAAATAAAGGACCAGTTGTAACTTTATTAATTCAAAACGGTACTTTAAGACTTGGGGATCCAATAGTAGTTGGAACTAACCATGGAAAAGTAAGAACTCTAAGAGATGATACTGGAAAAGAAATAGTATCAGCTGAACCTTCTAAACCAGTTGAAGTAACTGGACTTGAAGCTGTACCAGTTGCAGGAGACAAATTCATGGCATTTGAAAGTGAAAAAGAAGCAAGAAGTGTTGCTATTAAGAGAAAAGAAGCTGAGAAGAGTAAAAGATTTGCTCATAAAGCATTAAGTTTAGATGAATTATTTGATTCTATTAAAGAAGGAAGAAAAGAAATAAATATAGTACTTAAAACTGATGTTAAAGGTAGTGAAGAAGCAGTTAAAAATGCACTTTTAAAAATAAATGTTGAAGGTGTTAAAATTTCCGTTATTAGAAGTGGAGTTGGAACTATTACTGAAAGTGATGTAGTTTTAGCTAATGCATCTAATGCAATAATTATTGGATTTAATGTAAGTCCATCAAGAGAAACAAAGGAAATTGCTAAAAACTATGAAGTTGAAATAAGACTATATAACATTATTTATAAATTAGTAGAAGAAATAGAAGCAGCTATGAAGGGAATGTTAGATCCAGAATATGAAGAAGTAGTAATTGGAGAAGTAGAAGTAAGACAATTATTCCATTTTTCAAAAGTTGGAAATATAGCAGGTTCTCATGTCACTAGTGGAATTGTAAGAGTAAATACACCATGTAGAGTAATTAGAGATGGTATTGTTCTTACAACCTCTAAAATTGCATCACTTCAAAGAGAAAAAGATCAAGCACATGAAGTTAAAGCTGGATATGATTGTGGAATTATAGTAGATAATTTCCCAGATATAAAAGAAGGAGACATTATTGAAGTGTTTGAAAATAGGGAAGTGAAAAGATGAGTAAATTAAAAGGAGAAAGAGCTGGTTCTGATATTCAAAGAGAACTTAGTAATATATTACTTTTAGATGCTAAAGATGAAGACTTTAAACATGTCACTATTACAGATGTAGACGTATCAAATGATTTAAGTTTTGCAAAAGTATATTTTACAACTACAGATAATAGAGAAACTGTAGAACATGATTTAAATGCTGCAGCAGGTTTTTTTAGAAGCTTACTTGCTGAAAGACTCGTAATGAGACATACTCCAGAACTTAAATTTATATTTGATGAATCTATAGAATATGGAGCTAAAATAGAAAAAATAATAGAAAAATTACATAAGGAAGATTAAAATGAAAGATGCAATAAATAATTGTAAATGTTTAAACGAATTAATTTTAATTGGTAAAATTTTACCATATACAAAAGAATATGATTTATCACTATTCGTAAATCAAGATATTGAAGAAGGTGCTTTGTGTTTTGTAAACGATATAATAGAAGATATTGAAGAAGTAAAAAAAGAATTATATCCAATAGAATATTGTCCTATATGTGGTAAAAAAATAGAATATAAAAAAGATATAAAATTAAGAATGACTAAATAATTAGTTGTTCTTTTTTGTTAACTAATCGTAAACAATATTTACATAGTTTAAAAAAAGTGATATATTTTTAGTATAAGTTAAAAATAATAAAGGAGGAAAAATTATGACAAGACTCACATTAGATGTACCAACTTTAATGAAAGAAAGTTCAGTAATGGATAGTGCATATGCAAGATTAACATCTAAAATAAAATATGTTTATAATGAAGTCAATAGATTGTTAAGAGAAGCATATAATTCTGATGCTGCTAGAGACATTGCTAATCAAATTTTTAATACTAGAGATATTGCTAATGATATTTCAAATACTTTATTTAATTATAAAAGTTTTTTAGAATATGCAGCAATTAAAGGCGGAGATGTAGATCAAAGAATACATGATTCATATAAAGTTAATCCAAATAGATTTTAAGAAGGAGGAAAATTATGGCAGAACAAATGCAAAATGGTGAAGGTGTTATAGATATATCTTATGGTGAAACCAGCACAGTAATAAGCAATCTTAGAGCTGCAGCAAATGAAATTAATTCTTGCTTTGATGAATATCAATTATCAGTACATAGAGTAGGAGCAGAAGATGTATTTTATGGAGCTGCTAGTGAATCTTTTCAAGATTCATACACAAAATATAAACCAAAATTAGATGAATTCGTAAGATTAGTAAATGAATTTGCAGATACAATTTCTGGAGCAAGTACAGAAACTTCAGCTGCAGAAGCAGAAATTAATAAAGAAGCACAATCATTAAAATAAAAATTAAAAAACTAATATAAAATTATTATTTAAATTTATTTTATATTAGTTTTTTTTCTTTAAAAAAATTGCTTTTATTTTATTACATCTTGAGTTTTGCAGTAAAAATGAGCAAGCCTTATAATTACTAGGCTTTGCTCATTTTTTACATCTTGTGTAATA
>CANRBS010000020.1 GCA_947628895.1 uncultured Bacilli bacterium | reverse complement strand
CCTAAATTTCTATACTTATCAACATTAAAAAAAGATAGATTTCTTTTTTTCTATCTTTTTAGGTCTGAATAGTTACAATTATTCATATAAATTTATTTAATTTAAAAGAATCTCTTAATTTATATAAAAGATTCTCTTATTTTTTTTATTTTTAAAATTATTCATATACTAATTTAAATATTTTAACATTTAAATCTTTATCAACTTGAACTTCATAAACAATTGTTTCATCAACTTCATCATTTACAAAATCATAACTTTCAAATTTTATAGTTGTCTTTCCTTTTTTTAATCCTTCAAAAATATATTCAATTTTTGATTCACCACCATCAGTTCCTTCATCTGATTCAGATATTACTCTGGTTTCTTTAAGTTGTGCTATATTTTTATTATCTACTTCATATCTCCAGTAAAAAGGTGCTCCACCAAACTCTGATACAATTATATGTTCTTCTTCTACTTTATCAATTGGTTTTTCTTTTGTAAAAAATATAAATAATACAGCTAATAAAATTATAATAAGTAAAGTGCCAATAACTAAATATATCTTTTTTTGTTTATCTTTCTTTTTCATATATCCTACCTTTCTGTCATCATTATATCATAATTTTAAAATTTAAAGAAACTAAATTAAAATATTTACACTATCTTTATAAAGTGTTATATTGACAAAAAAATAAAAATATATTATATTATTAATGCATTAGGGGTATGGTTTAAAGGTAGAATAGCGGTCTCCAAAACCGTTTGTGTGGGTTCGATTCCTACTACCCCTGCCATTGATAATATAAGGTTTAACCTTTAAATAAATTTAGAATTGATGAAATATCAATTCTTTTATTATTAAAATTTATTTTCTATTAATTGTTTATTCTTTTTATTCATTAAATAAATTATTAATATTGTGATTATTATTACTAATAATGCAATATAACTAGATTCAACTCCAAAAACACTATTATATGCAAAGCTATTTTTTGAATCAGCTGATGTAAAAATTGAATATATTGCTGGCATACCACTATTTGGTAAACCAAATATAATATTTTGAGTAAAATTCCATGATGTATGTACTGCTATAGCTCCCCAAATATTACCACTATAATAAACCATTAATGATGTAACTAATCCCATTCCAAATATTGAAATAAGAGATAATACTGTTATTCCATCATTTTCTAAATGTATCAAAGAAAAAAATGCACTAGTAATTAAAATTACTATAATAGGCTTTTTAATTTTAGTATGTAATTTTTCATATAAAAACAACCTACAAATAATTTCTTCAGAAGCTGATTGAATAGCAATACTTATAAAAGAAAACATAAATAACAATAAATTAAATTGATTAAAATTTAATACAATATCTTTATGTAAATAAGCAACTAAAACACATACTGAATTCATTAAAAATCCCATTAATAAACCAACCAATATTTTATTATTTTTTAAGTTAAATTTTGAAAACATATATCTATTTTTTTTCAAAAGCATTAAAGATATAAAAATAAGTGTAGCTGGTATTGTATATAATAAATATTCATTAAATATTTCTGTAATTATAGTATTAAATGTTATATTTTTTATAAAAAAATTAACAAGTTCAGCAAGAAGAGGTGCTCCAATTTCATCTAATAAAAAAACATATATTATTATAAATATAATTCCAAATAAACTTTTTAATTTTTCCTTCATATTATTATTTCTCCATCCTATACTCTACATTTATAGAATAATTATTCTATTTATTATTGTCAAGAATAATCTTTAGTATTTTTTAAAGAAGTGTAAATTTATTTTTTTAAAAATCATATTATTAAATTTTTTAAAAGATTTGCATATATAAATATTGATATATTAGAATTATCAATTTAAAGTGAAATATAATGAATAATAATATAAAACAAATCACAATACTATATAGTTGAATTAATTGGACTTTTTTATTATGTAAATTAAAAGATGGGCTGATAATCCCATCTAAATATTATTTTATTAAATTTATTTATTTTAATTTATTAATTCTTGACATTATTCTTGATACTCCAAGTAATTTCATTATTTCATATAAATCTGGAGTATTAGATTTAGTAGTAATACTAACTCTTATAACAGTACTCACATCAGCTACATTACCTTTATATTTTTCAGGTTCTTTTTTATAATCTTTTATATTTGCCGCATACCCAAGTTCATCACACATTAATTTTACTTTATTAAACCAAGTATCTTTATCATCATTAATATCATAATATTTATTAAAATATGTATTTAATATTAATTTAATTTCATCTTTATCAGTTATATTTTTCCATTCATAAACTTTATCTCTAGAATCAAATTTATCATCATACATATACCAAATTAAGTCTTCTATCATACTATAATTTATTATATCTTTTCTTGGTTTTTCTTGTTCTCTTTCTATATTTAGTATATTTGTATAATATGTTTTATCTTGTTCTATCATTTCTTTTAATGATTCACTATATTTTAAAGCCCATTCATAAGACTCTTCACATACATCATTAGCTTTCTTTTTAGAAATGATTTCTTTTGATAAGCTATTTAATTTTTCTAAATCATACAAAGCTCCACTAGATGACATTTTACTAGGATCATAGTTAAATTCTAAATATGATTTATCTGGATTTTGAGTATGCCACTCTTCATAATTAGAATTAATTATTGTCATTAATGATTCAATTACAGCTTCTTTTGGATATCCATTTTCACTATAATAACTCATTGTTGCTTCTGGATCTTTTCTTTTGCTTATTTTTCTAATACTATTTCCTTCTTTTTTAATAATAAGTGGTGTATGAATATATTTTGGAAGTTCAAAATTAAATGTTTCAAATAATTCAACATGCTTTGCTACACTACTTAACCATTCTTCTCCTCTTATAACATGAGTAGTTCTCATTAAATAATCATCTACTAAATGTGCAAAATGATATGTTGGAAGTAAATTATCACTTTTCATAATAACAAAATCTTCATCATTTTGTGATAATTCTAAGTCTCCTTTAACTTCATCATGAAATTTAAATTTATGATCAAAATCACCCATTGATTTAAATCTAATTACATATTCTTCACCAGATTTAATTCTATTAATCATTTCTTCTACTGTTAAATTTCTACATTTAGCATATTTACCATAATAACCAGTTCTTAGTTTTTTATGTTCTTGCATCACTCTTAATTCATCTAATTCTTCTTTTTTACAAAAACATGGATATGCTCTTCCTATTTCAATTAACCGTTTAATAAAAGCATGATATATTTCTTTTCTTTCACTTTGTACATATGGTCCATAGTTACCAACAATTTTGCCATCTAATTCATATTCATCTGGTATTAAATCATATCTATAAAGTGCTTCCTTTATTAAATCAACTGCGGCTTTTACTTCTCTTTTTTGATCAGTATCTTCTATTCTTAATATAAATATTCCATTATTATGCTTAGCAATTAGATTATCTATTATTGATTGATATATTCCACCAATATGCATATATCCTGTAGGACTAGGTGCTATTCTCGTTACAACTTGTCCATTTCTACTAGGATACATTTTTTCATAATCTTCTATAGTTTTTGTAATATTTGGAAATATTAAATCTGCTAAATCTTTATTACTCATAAATACACCTCTTTTAAAACATAAATATTATATATGAATTTACTAATTAAAACAAGACAAATTTTTTGTCTTGCTATCTTACTTTAATTACTACTAAAATAAATACACAGCTAAGTATAAATATTAATGCTATTAAAAATAAATCTGTAAGTCTAATTTTCTTTTTTTGTTTTTCAACTGTTTCTTCTTCTACAATTTCAGTTTTTTCTAAAATTGGTTCCATTTTAATTGTATTTAATAATTCTTCTTGTTTTTTAATTTGCTCATCAATATCTATAATAGCAGTTGTTTCAAACATCACATCTTTGTCCATGTTTTTATTCTCCTTGTATCATTCTATATATTTAATAATAGCAAAAAAATATAAATTATACAAGTGTTTTTCTTGACTTATTATAAAATATAATGTATTATTTATTTGTGACCTTTGGAGTGGTACTCAAGTGGTTGAAGAGGCGCCCCTGCTAAGGGTGTAGATCGGGAAACTGGTGCGAGGGTTCAAATCCCTCCCACTCCGCCATATATAAAAATAACCCAAATTACTTGGGTTTTTTTATGTCTATTTTTCTTTTTTTAATTCATAAATTTCATCTACTCTATTACATACATTTGGTGAGTGTGTAACTATTATTACACATTTATTTTCTTCATGTGCAAGGCGAGCAAATATATCTAATATTTCATCTTCTGTTTCTTTATCTAAGTTACCAGTTGGTTCATCTGCTAGAATTATTTTAGGATTATATGAAAGACTTCTTGCTATTGCAACTCTTTGTTGTTCACCACCACTTAATTTTAATACTCTTCTTTTAGCTAAGCTTTCATTTAAACCAACACTTTTCATAAGTTCAATTGCTTTTGATTTTTTATTTTTAACTTTTACTTTACTAATATCCATTGATAAAACTATATTTTCTAAAGCATTTAAGTGAGGTAGTAAATTATAACTTTGAAAAACTATTCCAATATCAGTATTTCTGTAAGTATCTAAATTCATCTTTTTTAAATTTTTTTAATTATATAATATAGTTCCTTCATATTTCTTTTCAAGACCACTAATTAATGATAATAATGTAGTTTTACCACTACCACTTTTACCTTTAATAGCATATAATTTACCAAGTTTAAATCCATAATTTATATTTTTTAATACATATTCATCTTTTTTAGCATCACTATATCTATAACTTACGGCTTTCATTTCTAAGATATATTTTGATTTTTCTTCTTGTTTTATTTCTTTAGTTTTATTTTTCTTTTTGTTTTCTTTAATCTGTTTTTTATTTTCTTTAATTTCTTTTTTATCTTTTTTCATTAACTTCTCTCCTTTAATATTGTTAATGGTGAAAATCTTGATATAGAAATCATGCTTACAAGTGAACTTATAAGTGTTAAAAATGCTCCGATTGCAAGTAACTCTAATAATACTTTAAAATCTACTACAGCATCTATACTATTAACTTCATTAATATTAGCAACACCAAAATTATATCTATTAACTTTTTCTACTTGTCCTTCTTGATTTTCTTCTGGTTCTTTATTTTCAATACCAAAGTTTTTAGAAATATTATTATATTCTTCACTAGTATTCTTTATTTCACTTTCTAATAATTTATTAGCAACACTAACACTAGTGAGTGTTCCAATTACTGCACCTAGTGATAAACCTACTATACAAACTATTAATAATTCAAACATAAATTGAAGAGATAGTTTTGATTTTTTTAAACCAATAGTTCTAAGTACACCTATTTCATATTTTCTCTCTCTTATATTAATCATGTTAATAACCATAAGAACTATTCCACCTATTAAAAGTGTAATTATTAAAAATGTAGTTGCAAATGTTTTTACATTATTAATAGATTTAGTAGCAGCTTCTATTTCTTCTATATTATTAGTAACCATATAGTATTCACTTAAGCCTTTAGATTCTACTTCTTTTGAAAATTCTTCAATATCTTCTTTATCTTTTAATATAAAAGTTGGTGTTATATTTTCAGTTAAATTTGAATTTTTTTCTAACATTTTTTTAATAAAGTTTACATTTGTTATTATGTTATTAGCAGAAGCAGAAAACATTGTAGTCATATCATTTGATGATTCTGTATTTTCTTTATAAATTCCTGTTATTGTAAGTTCGTAGGTGTTTTTTGTATTATTTGTATCAATTACAGTTATTTTATCACCTATGGTTAATTTATTTAAAGTAGATAATTCTTCTGATATAACACAATTAGATGAATTAAAATCATTACTTACGGTACCTTCTGTAATAATATAATTTCCACTCACAAATTCTTTCATATCTTCATATGAATTATAACCTACTAAAGTAAATGCTCCATTTTCCGCTTTTTCATTAAATATTTTTTCAGTTTTGGTAGTTGTAGTTTTTTTACTAGTAGTTCTACCTCCCATATTTCCACCTCTTGGAGGCATCTTACCACCTTGATATGGACTACCCCAACTACTTGTACTTGTTTCTGTTTTTACTTCTGTTGTTTCTTTAACTAATGAATCAGTTGCTTCTGTTAAATCTTTAGCATCTACTCCTAAAGTATAAGTATAATAGTATTCTTTAATATAATCACTATTAGCATAATTTATAATTTCTTCTTCAGTAATTCCTTTAATATCATTAAATGAATTAATCATTTCTTCTTGTGTTTTATTATCTTCTCTTAATTTAGTAATTAATACTTCTCTATTCATAGAAATAGTCGCTTCAATTGGATTTTTTGAATTATATGCGGCCACTATATTACTAGCACTTTTTAAAATAGCTAAACTAACAGCACAAGAAGATGATATCACTATTATAATTATAGCAATTAATATGTTCCTTCCTTTATTTCTTATAATACTTTTCCATGCATTCTTAAATATATACATAAATCTCTCCTTTACATAAAAAGTATATTTTTGAATTGTGAAATAATTGTGTTATTTAATTTAATTATTTGTGTTTTTTAATATTAAAACATTAAAAAAGTATGTAATTAACATACTATTTTCTAAAATTTTTTAATTGTCTTCTTACATTATCACTAATTTTATCATTAGTTGAAAATGGTTCTAAATTTATATCTAAGAATGCTGATACTTTATTTAATTCTTCTTCATCTATACTATCAACTAATTCAATTTTAATATTTCTTTTTAACTCTTCACCATATTTATCTAATATGCTTTTTTCTTTTTCTAATTCTTCTAAATTATAATTTAAAGAATCAAGTGAATATTTTAGATTATTTAATTCTTTTATTTGACTTTCTAAATAATCAAGTGGATCATCAAATTCATTTTTATCTATTAAGTTAAATGAAGAAGTTAATCTACTTAATTTTGATTTTAAATATTCTTTTTCTTCTTCATATGCAAATATTCTGTTAATAGCAGTAATATCACCTTTTAATAAATTATTAATTTCAATAGATATTCTAGGATAAAAATATTCATCATAAGTAAATAAATATATAGTTTTATCAGTACCATCTATATATTCATTTACACCTATTTGTGTTGATTTTATATTTCTAAATTCACGAGTATTTCCATCATAATAAGGTGCTAATGACCCTTCTGATTCTTTATGAGTTATAGTGCTATAATTAGTTATAATTTCATCATTTAATTTTCTTAATTCATTAACATCAAATTCTACGATATATTTATTTATAATATTTCCTTGTTTTTCAAAATAATACATAATAATTTACTCCTAAAGCTTATTTTTAGTTAATACTAATTTTTCATTACCAAAATCTAAATTATCTAAAACTTGATTATATTTTTTAGAATCTACTAAATTTGTTTTAAATAAATTTATTATTTCATCATAATAATATAATACACTTTTTTGATTAATATTTAATTTAGATTTTTCTTGTACTTCTTTTAATAACAATAATTTATCTATTTTTCTATCAATATCTAAATTATTAATTTTATCAATTTCATTTAATATTTTTTGTATTTCTAATTCATATTTATTTTTATTATTTTCTTTTATAGATTCATTTTTTAAAGCATTTAATTCAACATTTAAGTTAACAAAAGATTGAGTATCACCATCTAATATTTTATCTATAATATTTACTACATTTGGGTATTTATATAATTGATAGTGATATTTTAGTGTATTTTTAGATAAATGTATACTAGATATATTTCTTATTTCACATCCTTGCATATATTTTTCTATATTATTGTTTGAAGTAATTACTTCTTTATTACTAATTTCACTACAATTATCAATTAATTCTTGTCTTAATTTTAATACTTCTTCCTTATTATATGATAATTCATATTTTTCAATATTATCTCTATTTTTTACATAAAAACAATTCATTTTTAATATCCTCCTAATCCATTAGAATTTATTATAATACAATGTGATTTTTTAAGCAAGTAAATATTAATATTTTTTTAAAGTAAAAGACTTATCTTTTATATAAACATTTTTATACCAATTAGCAAATTCATAATTAGCAGAAGTATGATTATCATTTCTATTATTTCTTTCATAATCATTCATTTCAGCAAGTGTTTTGTTTGAATTTTTAGGTATAAAAACATACCATAAATTAGATTGAGATTTTTCCATATTATTTCCTCTTTTTTGATAAGATAAAACTCCTTCACTTTTACCATAAAAAGTATAAAAGTTTTCTCCATCATAAAATGTTAAACAATCTAAAAAGAAACAATTTCTATTTTTAACATCTTTCATTGTATCTAAAAGTAAATCAATATTACTACTAATACCACTTCTTTTAACAAAGGCACCTGGATACATTGGATTATTAGGATAATCTTCTATAAAAAATCCACTATCTTTTACAAAACAAGGACTTTTTAATATATTGTATGCTTCTATTACTTTGGACTTTGATACTATTTCAATATTATTTATATCTGGTTCATGAAAATCATATTTATAAAAATTAACATCAATATTATTTCTTTCAAATTCTTCTTTTACACTTATATATTTTCCATGATTACTTGTTACATATGTTAGCATTTTTTTCAACTCCTTACATATTAATCATAACACTAATAGAGGTAATATATATGTCACATTAAAATTTTTCTAATATTTTTATATTTTTAATTCTATTAATATTAAAATTTCTCATATCTTTTCTAAGTTCACAAAATGCAGTTGTATAAAACTCATCATCATAACAATAAATATCAAGTGGATGAATTATTCTTTTAGTTGTATTAGTTCTATCTTTTGAATAATACTCTATTAAACATTTTCTTTCTTCTTTTATTGCTTTATTTATTAAATTATAATTTTCTTTATTTTCAATATTTATTATACTTTTTGTATTATTTCTTTTTGGTAAACTTATTTTTTGATTTAATACATATCCACCATAAGGACCTTTAATAGTATCAATATAAATACCAGACTTTTCTATTTCATCTTTATATACTCTAATCATTCTAGGACTTACTTCTAGTAAACTTGATAATTCTAAAATAGAATACTTTTTACCAGTACTTAAAATTTCAATCATTGATAATACATTACTTATTTTAGACATATTAACTCCTTAATAGTTAATTATTATAAATTATTTAAAATTTAACTTCAATATTTATGTAAATAATGTGTTTAAATAAATGAAGAATTTATTATTTTTTGATACAATATATTAAGTAACTAAAGGAGAATTTATGAACGAAGAAATTGTAAAACAAATAAGTGAAGAATTAAATATTAAAGAAAATAGTATTAATAGTGTATTAAAACTATTAAGGGACGGGAATACTATTCCTTTTATAGCAAGATATAGAAAGGAAGTAACTAATGGACTTGATGAAGAACAAATAAGAAAGATTAATGAATATTATGAATATGAAGTTAATTTATTAAAAAGAAAAGAAGATGTAATTAGATTAATTGATGAAAAAGGTTTACTTACAGATGAAATTAAGACTAATATAATGACCGCTAAAAAATTAGTTGAAGTTGAAGATATTTATGCTCCATTTAAAGAGAAAAAGAAAACTAAAGCAACTGAAGCTATTAAAAATGGACTTGAGGGGCTATCTAAAATTATAATGAGTTTCCCTACTACATTTAATAGTGAAACTATTAAGAAATATTTAAATGAAAATGTTAAGACAGAAGAAGCAGCTTTAGAAGGTGCTAAATATATAATAGCTGAATGGATAAGTGATAATGCTTATTATAGAAAATGGATAAGAAGTTATTTCTTTAAAAATGGTATTATTACATCTAAACTAAAAAAGAATGCTAATGATGAAAATAAAACATATGAAATGTATTATGATTATAAAGAAACCGTTAAATATATTAAACCACATAGAGTTCTTGCGATAAACAGAGGTGAAAATGAAAAAATATTATCTGTTTCAATAGCCGTTAATAATGATGAAATACTCTCATATTTAGAATCTAAAATTATTAAAAAAGAAAGTCCTGTTAAAGATATTGTAATAGAGTCAATTAAAGATAGTTATAAAAGACTTATAGCTCCTTCTATTGAAAGAGAAGTAAGAAGTGAGTTAACTCTTCAAAGTGAAGATAAATCAATTGAAGTATTTAAAGAAAATTTAGAAAATTTATTACTTATTCCACCTATGAAAGATAAAATAGTTTTAGGATTTGATCCTGCTTTTAGAACTGGTTGTAAACTTGCTGTTGTTGATAATACATCTAAAGTTTTAAATATTTCTGTTATTTATCCACATGAACCTAAAAATGAATGGGAAAAATCAAAAGAAACTCTAAAAGATTTAATTAATAAATATCATATTGATATTATTGCTATTGGAAATGGTACAGCATCAAGAGAAAGTGAAAAATTAGTTAGTGAAACACTAAAAGATGTAAGTAATTGTAAATATGCAATTGTATCTGAAGCTGGAGCTAGTGTTTATAGTGCAAGTCCCTTAGCAATAAGTGAATTTCCAAATTTGCATGTAGAACAAAGAAGTGCTGTATCAATTGCAAGAAGACTACAAGATCCATTAAATGAACTTGTTAAAATAGATCCTAAATCTATTGGTGTTGGTCAATATCAGCATGATGTATCACAAAAGAAACTTTCTGAATCATTAGATTTTACTGTATCTAAATGTGTTAATAATGTTGGTGTTAATATAAATACAGCAAGTCCTTCTATTCTTAAATATATTTCTGGTTTAACTAAAACTGCAATTGATAAAATAATTAAATATAGAGAAGAAAATGGTAAAATTAAATCAAGAGAAGAAATTAAAAAGAAAAAATTATTAAATGATAAAGTTTATGAACAATCAATTGGTTTTATGAGAGTAATTGATGGAGATAATCCTCTTGATAAAACTAATATTCATACAGAAAGTTATGATAAAACATTAAAATTATTAGATTATATTAATATGAGTACAAATGATTTAGGTACACTTTCTTTAGTAAATGAACTTAATAAATTAGATTTAAATAAAGTATCTAAATATTTAGATATAGATTTATATACTTTAAATGATATAGTTGAATCATTAAAACAACCTAATAGAGATTTTAGAGATAACTTTGAAATGCCTTTTTTAAAAAGTGATATTTTAACTATTGATAATTTAAAAGTTGGAGATAGTATTGAAGGAACTGTTCGTAATGTAGTAGACTTTGGTGCATTTATTGATATTGGACTTCATAATGATGGACTTGTACACATATCAAAAATAACAAATAAATATATTAAACATCCAAGTGAAGTTTTATCAGTTGGTGATATAGTTACTTGTTATGTAATTGATATTAATAAAGAAAAAGAAAAAGTTTCCCTTTCACTTATAAATCCAAATAATTAAAAAAATAGAGATAATAACAAAAAATTATCTCTATTTTAAATAGTCATTAAAATTTAATATTAGTGTTTTTTCTTTAGTTTGTGTATTTTCTTGTATATTTTGAAGTCTATTTACTGCAGATTTAATAGTTGAATCATATAACCATTTTGTATCTTCAAAACTTGATATAAAATGTTCTTTAGTTATAAATTTACTATTATCTACTTTAGCATAAGCAAATGCTTTATCTATTAATTTTATTGATAAGTCTGGATTACAAAGTTTATCATTATATGGCTTTAATTTACTTGTTGCATCCACTATTGTTTTAATTATTTCATTTTCAATGTTTTCATTTTCAAAATATATATTATTTTTATTACTAAAGTCTTCTATTACTTTTTCTATTATTTGCATTAATATAACTTTATTTGGTTCCTCTACTTCTATTTTATCAAATCTTCTTTTAAGAGCATCATTTGAAAAGTGTTTTAAATATTCTTCTTTAGTAGTAGTACCTATTACTCTTCCATTATCACGGCTTATATATCTTTTTATAATATCTGCCATATCTACATCTTTTTTCTCTCCACTACCTGTTCCATACATTTCATGGATTTCATCTATAAATAATAAGATATTATATTTTTTACATATATCTAATAACTCTTGCATATTTTCTTCAAACATACCTACATACTTACATCCAGATACAACTTCACTAGGAGATACTTCAAGTATTAATTGATTTTGAAGAAAATCTGGTATATCATTATTTTGTATTCTATATGCAAGTTCATCTACTATTGCAGTTTTACCTACTCCAGAATCTCCCACTATTATTGGACAAGTTTTATCTTGAGCTAGTGTAATTATTAAACTTTTTAATTCTTTTTCACGACCTACTGCCATACTTGTTTTATATTTTTTTAGATTTAATAATTGTCCATACTTTTCTATTTTTTTCATATCTTCTTTTGATATATTATACTTATTATTTACTACTGGAACTAATGATACTTGATTATTTACTTTTATATTTTTACTAGAATTAATATATTTCTTTTCCATTTCATATAAAGTAATT
The DNA here is from genome assembly GCA_947628895.1 of uncultured Bacilli bacterium. Taxonomy (GTDB): domain Bacteria; phylum Bacillota_I; class Bacilli_A; order RF39; family UBA660; genus CAG-1000. The sequence continues at coordinate 13,950 of CANRBS010000020.1, read as the reverse complement.
TCTTGTTCATTTTTAGGTAAATCTTTAAATTTTGGAATTATAGATAAAATTAAATGTTTACAATAAAATGTATTTAAAAATTTATTAAAAGATTCATCATTATATCCATATTTTTTAAACAACTGTAGTATTAATAAATCAAATAATTTTTGATTATCTTCATATAAATATATTAAAGATTCTATTTCTAATTCATTAAATTTAATATTATCAGATTCATCTATAACTGATGATATTGCTTTATATGTTTTTATATAATCTAAATTATAATAAAATAAATTAGATATTATTTCACTATCACTTTTAGTATCTTTAAAATATTCTTTTATAATTTTATAATTTTCAGTAGTATTTTTAGTAAGTTTATCATATAATTCATTTATATTAAAATTATTATTTTTTTTATTAAAAATTCTTAAATCTACTATTTTTAATACTTCTTTTGCTGCTTGATTTCTCAATATTTGTAATGAGTCTGTATTATAACTTTCTATTATATCTAAAGAAGAAATGAATGTATCATCATTTTTAATATAAGGAAATTTTTTACTAAATATATTTAATAATTGATATTTATTAAATTCATAACCAAAAAAATTATATATTTTTAAATTAATTAGTATTAAAAACATAAAAGTATATAAATAACCATTTTCAATTAAATTATTTAATAAATAATATGGATCTATTTTTATATTATATAAATTAGAACAATATAATAATGTTGAAATTGCAAAATACATATTTGCAGGTTTAAATGTATGTTTTGATAAAACATAAAGTAAATCTTTATATGTTAATCCATATTTATTAATAAGGTTATTTATTATTTTAATATTGTCTTTAGTATTAGGAGTTAATAATTTTAAAGTATTATCAATATCTTCATTTATATTAGTTAAATTTTCTTCACAATCTTTTTCTTTTATAAAATCTTTTTCTAATGAAAATAATAAATTGTTTTTTTCATCTTCATTACATTTTTTATAAATTTTATAAACACTTTTAAATAAATATTCTCCTCTTGAACTAATATTTTTATTATTTAATATATTTTCATCTATAATATTATTATTTAATAAATGAAAAATAAATAATTTATCTAACTCTTCATTTTTTAAATTATTAATATGATGAATTATATTAAATAAATCTAACTCATTAAATTCTTTACAATTATTTAATAATGATTTAATAGCTATATACACTTTAGTATCTTCTAAATCACTATTATATAATAGCGTACTTATAATATTTTCAATAGAATTTAATTTATATGGAAAATATTCATTAAATTCATTTTGAATTAATTTAGTATTTTCTTCTTCATTAGATGTAAGTTTATTTAATATTTGATTTAAATAATATGTTTCTGATTTTTGTAAATCAAATTCAAAAGAAAGTCCAAAATATTTTTCTTCTTTTATAGATAAATTTTCTATATTTATATTTTCATTTATATTAGACATTATTTTACATATATTATAATCTAATCTTAAACTTACTATACATTTAAAAATTATTTTATCAACATTTATTCCATTATTATAAAGATTAATTATAAAAAGTTCTAAAAAATTTAAATCATAATTTTCAACAATATATTTTGATATTTTAAATATTATAGAATATATATTATCTGGATTTTTATCAATATCTTTTAATAAAGTTTTTATTGCTATATAACATTTCTTAGTATTATATTTATTTTTAGTAATTTCTTCTATTATTTCAAGTGATGTTTTACCTTTAAAATAATCTCTTAATATTTTTTCATTCTCATCTTCATAAATATCTAATCTACTTAAAATGTCTTCTATATTCATAATATTTTTTCCTCTCAATTTATAATGTATAATAACACAGTTTATAATAAAAATCAAATAAGATAGAGAGGCTCTATCTTAAATAATCATTGAAATTTAATATTAATGTTTTTTCTTTAGTTTGTGTATTTTCTTGTATATTTTGAAGTCTATTTACTGCAGATTTAATAGTTGAATCATATAACCATTTTGTATCTTCAAAACTTGATATAAAATGTTCTTTAGTTATAAATTTACTATTATCTACTTTAGCATAAGCAAATGCTTTATCTATTAATTTTATTGATAAGTCTGGATTACAAAGTTTATCATTATATGGCTTTAATTTACTTGTTGCATCCACTATTGTTTTAATTATTTCATTTTCAATGTTTTCATTTTCAAAATATATATTATTTTTATTACTAAAGTCTTCTATTACTTTTTCTATTATTTGCATTAATACTACTTTATTTGGTTCCTCTACTTCTATCTTATCAAATCTTCTTTTAAGAGCATCATTTGAAAAATATTTTAAGTATTCTTCTTTAGTAGTAGTACCAATTATTCTTCCATTATCACGGCTTATATATCTTTTTATAATATCTGCCATATCTAAACTTTTCTTATCCCCACTACCTATTCCATACATTTCATGTATTTCATCTATAAATAATAATATATTATGTCTTTTGCATATATCTAATAACTCTTGCATATTTTCTTCAAACATACCTACATACTTACATCCAGATACTATTTCACTAGGAGATACTTCAAGTATTAATTGGTTTTGAAGAAAATCTGGTATATCATTATTTTGTATTCTATATGCAAGTTCATCTACTATTGCAGTTTTACCTACTCCAGAATCTCCCACTATTATTGGACAAGTTTTATCTTGAGCTAGTGTAATTATTAAACTTTTTAATTCTTTTTCACGACCTACTGCCATACTTGTTTTATATTCTTTTAAATTTAGTAATTGTCCATATTTACTTAATTTCTTTATTTCACTTTCTAATACACTTTTATTATCTTCTTTAAATTCATCTTTAGTTACATCTTCTTTTATATTATCTTCTTTTTGTTCTATTTCTTTCTTCAAACTTTTTCCATATTTTACATAATATTTATATTTTTCCATAGCGGTTGTTCTTTTAATTATATTTATTTGATCATCTTCATTATTAAGTTTTTTATAATTTACATTTGAAGATGAAAAATTACTACCTTTTCTATATAAATCAATTAATAATTTTTCTAAAAAATCTTCACTATATTTTGAATTAATATTTCTAAGAGCTTTATTTAATGTATTATTTTCTGTATCTATTCTACTTGTTGAAAGTAAACTATCTATTGCTATATAACATTTTTCTTCATCAAAATAATGAGTTAATAAATAAGCAATTATTATTTCTCCCTCTTTTAATTTGTTTCTAAAAGAATTATCTATTTTTTTAAAACCTTTTTTTAATTTGTCTGCATTTGAAAATACATCAAATTTATCCATTGTACATAAAACAGCATTAAAATATGAATCATTCATTTTTACAACTCCTTTTTAAATATGTGCTATATTATAACACTATATTTTAAAAAAAACAATTAAAAAAGGGATTATTTCCCTTATACTTCAATAGTTTCACTAATAGTATCTTTATGTGCTACATATATTGGAATACTATTATCTATCATATTTCTTGTCGTATTATATGCAAGATCATCAGTATTATCATGATCACTTATATGAATTAACATTATATATTTTGTATTATCTCCTACAAATCTACTTAAATACATAGCACACTCATCATTAGATAAATGTCCTTCATCACCAATATTTCTTATTTTAGTAAGTTCATCTTTAGTACCATTCATTTCCATTTCAACATCATGATTGCTTTCAATTAAATAAACTGTTTTATTTTTTAATTTATCATGATATTTTGAATGAATAATACCTGTATCAGCCATATAAAATAATGAATTATCTTTATCTTCAAATATAAATCCAAATCCTTTTTTATCATGAGAAATTGGTATTTTAGTAAATTTAATTCCATCTATTTTATCAAGTTCATCAAAGAATTCATAATTTTTAAGTAAATCTTTTTTAGGATATTCCATAAATGTATCTCTAGAAATATATATTTTAGTATTATAAACTCTATTAAATGAATGAATACTTTTTACATGATCTGAGTGTGCATGAGTTACGATTATAAAATTTAATTCATCTACAGACTCACCTATTTCATTTAACTTTGTTTTTATATCATTAAATCCAAGTCCTGCATCTATTAAAAATTTAGTGTTATTAATTTTAACAAATGTAGAGTTACCTGAACTACTACTACCTAAAACTACTACTTTCATTTTACACCTCAAAATCAAATAAACTTAATTGTGAACTTTCTGGCATACCTTTAAATACTCCAAGTGTTCTTAATTTATCTACTAATGTTTGTGATACTTTACATCTATTTTGGAAGTCTTCTACACTTACAAATGGTTTTTTATGAGCTTCTTCTTCTATATTTTTTGCAACTACTGCACCTAAGCCATCTATTGTTACAAAAGGTGGTATTAATGTTTTATCATCTGCTACATCAAAAGTCAAGCTTTTACTTTTATATAAATCAAATGGTAAGATTTTTATACCTCTTGCTGTTGCTTCAAGTGCTACATTTAAACATTCTGAAATTCCTTCTTCTTTATTAGTAGCATCATAGCCTTTATTTTTAATTTCAATAAGTCTATCTTTAATAGCATCATATCCTTTAATCATTACTTCTATATCAAAGTCTGTTGCTTTAGTAGAAAACCATGTTGCATAGAAGTATACTGGCATATGTACTTTATACCATGCTATTCTAAATGCACTAGTAACATATGCAGCAGCATGTGCTTTTGGAAACATGTATTTTATTTTTTCACATGAATCAATAAACCAATCTTCAATACCAGCTTCTTTCATAGTATTTTTATGTTCTTCCCATCCTTGTGGGTCTTTAGATGCTTTACCTTTACGAACAAATTCCATTATTTTAAATGCTTTTATTGGTTTAACTCCATGATACATTAAATAAACCATAATATCATCACGACACCCAATTACCTCTTTAAATGGTACTATGTTATTTTTAATTAATTCTTGAGCATTTCCAAGCCATACATCAGTACCATGAGAAAGTCCTGATATTTTTACAAGTTCTGCAAATGTTGTTGGTTTTGTTTCATCTACCATACTAATTGTAAAAGGTGTACCAAACTCTGGAATTCCAAGTGTGCCAGTTGGGCACATTATTTGTTCATTTGTGACACCTAATACTTTAGTGCTTGAAAATATACTCATTGTATCTTTATCATCAAGTGGTACATCTTCTACATTTGTTTTACTTAAATCTTGAATTAATCTTAGTTGTGTAGGATCTGAGTGTCCTAAAATATCTAATTTAAGTAGATCTTCTTCTATTGAGTGGTAATCAAAGTGTGTTGTTCTCCATGCGGAAGTATTATCATCTGCAGGATATTGAAATGGTGTAAAATCACTTACTTCCATATAATCTGGTACAACTACTATACCACCTGGGTGTTGTCCAGTTGTTCTTTTAACACCAGTACATCCCTTTGCAAGTCTTTCTATTTCACAACTTCTAATATCAGTAATACCTTTATCTTCAAAATATCCTTTTACAAACCCATAAGCTGTTTTATCTGCTACAGTACCAATAGTACCTGCTCTATATACATTATCTACACCAAATAATACTTTTGTATATTCATGAGCTGATGCTTGATTTAAATCTGAAAAGTTAAGGTCAATATCTGGTACTTTATCTGCATTAAATCCAAGGAATGTTGCAAATGGCATATCTTGTCCATCTTTTTTCATTAAAGTACCACACTCTGGACATTTTTTATCAGGTAAATCAAATCCACTAGAATATGTTTGTCCAAGAGGATTACCCTCTTCATCATTAAATTCACTATGCTTACATTTTTCACATCTATAGTGAGCAGGAAGAGAATTTACTTCTGTAATACCCATTAGTGTTGCTACAAAACTACTACCAACACTACCTCTTGAACCAACTAAATATCCATCATCATTAGAGTGTTTAACAAGTCTTTGTGCTATTAAATAAATTGGATCAAATCCACCACCAATAATACCACCAAGTTCTTTTTTAATCTTTTTATTTATAGCTTCCTCTGTTTTCTCTCCATCTTCTTCAGTCCACTTTTCAAGTACTACTTCTCTTATTAACTCTTTTACGGTATCAAAACCTTCTACTAAAGTATTATGTAAGTTTTCAAAAGTAAGTTTTTCTAACTCGTCATCACTTATATCAGGTTTTTCCTTTTTAAGTTTATTTTGCCAATAATTAAATACTGCATCTCCATATAATTCTTTACTAATTCTCTCTTCAATATTATGTGGTAAGGGGCTTCCATACATGGAAGATGCTTTTTCATATACAAGATCTGTTACAACTCTTGGACAATCTAAATAACTCTTACCATCATCACTTCTAACTCTTGGACTAAATGGAACTCCATTTGTATTAATAATTACTTCTATTTCTTCTACCATATCAGCTATTTTATTAGTATTAGTAACTACTATTTCATATGCAAGGTCTGGATCTAAGAAGTTAAAATCTTCAAGCATTTCTTTAGTAGTTCTAAAATGTTGAGATGGAATATTAGTAATTTCGCTTTTAGATAGTGGATGTCTTCCTCCACCTGGTACTTTTTGGTTTACAATAATTTCTCTATATATTTTATCTTCTCTTGTAAAATGATGTACATCTCCTGTTGCTACTATTATTTTACCAGCACTTTTAGTTGCATCAATTATCTTTTTAATATAAGTTTTAAGTTCAAATACATTACTAAAGTCCCCAGTTTGTATTAAATGATCATAAACTTCAGGTGGTTGTACTTCTACATAATCATAAAAATTAATTATATTAGATAATTCTTCTCCATCTTTACTTCTTGCTTCTGTAAATACTTCACTTTCATAACAACCACTACCAATAATTATTCCTTCTCTTAATTCTTGTAATTTACTTCTTGGAATTCTTGGTGTTTTATATAAATATGTAGTATTAGCAAGAGAAATAATTTTAAATAAATTTTTAAGTCCTTTTCTATTTAAAGCAATTGCATTAAAGTGAAAAGTTCTACCAAATTTATATATTTCATCTTTTGGTACAAGTTTATCTATATCACTTATTTTTTCATAATTTTGTGATACTAGTTTTTTCATCATTTTATGAAATACTAAAGCAGTACCTTCTGCATCATAATCTGCTCTATGGTGTGATTCTTCATCAAATTCTACATCATATCTTTTAACAAGAGCACTTAAGCTATGTCTTGCATAACCTTGATCTAGGCTTCTTGATAATTCTAATGTATCAATAACTGTATTTTTAAATTCACCTAAATTATATTTCTTCATAGCCATTTCTATAAATGAAATATCAAATTTAGCATTATGAGCAACCATTGGCGCATCTCCTGCCCACTCTAAAAACTTTTTAGTAACTTCTTCTTCATTTTGTTTATCACTTACCATTTCATCACTAATACCAGTAAGTTCTGTTATTCTATCTGGTATGTGTCTTCCTGGATTTATAAGTTCATCAAATCTATCAGTTATTACTCCCTCTTTAATTTTAACAGCACCTATTTCAATCATTTGATCTTCATTTGCTGCATTAAAACCAGTAGTTTCTGTATCAAAAACTACATATTCAGTTGTTTCTAAATCTTTGTCTGTTGGTCTTACTACGATATTAATCATATCTTCAACTACCGTAAGTTCTGTTCCATATAAACCTTTAAATTTCTTACTTTCATCTTCTTGTTTTTTGTTATATCCAGATATTATTTGATATGCTATTGGAAAAGCTTGACATCCATTATGGTCAGTAATAGCAACACCTCTATAACCCATTTCAATACATCTTGAAACTAACTCACAAGTATGTTTAGATAAATCTACTTTAGTAAGTCCATCCATTTGACTCATCATAGTATGAGCATGTAATTCTACTCTTTTAATTTCTGCATCATCTACAAGTTTAGTTTCTTTTACATCAACCGTTTCAATATCATTAATTCCATATTCATAATCATTACTTCTTGTATTTAATTTAACACTACCTCTAAATTTATACCATTTACCTTCTTTAATATTAGAAAGTAAATAATCAAATTCTTCTTTTTCTTTTGTAAATATATTTGCAAATATACTATCTGTATTATCAGTTATTTTAAGAGTTATTATATACCATCCACTTTGAGTAGATTTAGAATCTATACCAAAAACATTAGCAATTAATATTACATTATTTTCATTAGTAATTAAATTTTTAATATTTGATACTTCACCTTTAATATTTTTACCTTTTAAAAGTTTTATTGTTTCTTTTTTCTCTATCTCTTTTTCTTCTTTACCTAAAGTATCAATAAATTCTTTTCTTAACTTTTCATTTATATTAGCCGTAACACTTACATCATTAAATCCCATATCAGTTAAAAATATTTCTATTTTTTCTTTTAATGAATCTATTTTATCTTTTTCAACATTATTTAATACTTCAAAATTAATATTATTATCATTAAAAGTAATTTTATTTTTATCAATAGCTTCTAGCATTGGACATCTTGATAGTAATATATCAAAATAATAATTAAAATAGTCTTTAAAATATTCATTATCTATATTTTTAATAATAAATTTATATCTAACTTCACTAGCTCCTTTTAATGTTTTACCTTTATTATATAATTCTTCAAATACGGTAACTGGAATTAATTTATCTAAATTTAATATTAAAGTCATTCTGTTAGTTTCTTTATTTATTCTAACATCTTTTACAACCGCTTTATCAAAATAGCTAGTAAAATCTTTATTAAAATTTACTGCATTTAAAAACCTTTCAAGTTTACTATCCATTTTCCTCACCTTAAATCAATTATACAAATTTAATAAAATTATATCAATAAAATTATTTAATTTTGTCATTAAATTTATTTTACATTTTTATATAAAAAAATAGAGCTAAAAATATGTTTAAAAACAAAATCATTTCTGATATAATAATAATGGTGTTTTGTATGAATATATTAAATATATGCTCAAATGGTGATGTACTTTCTATAATAAGAATTGTAAAAATTGTTATAAATATTATAAAAATAATTATACCTATAATGTTAATTATTTCTTTAATGATGGATTTTACGGCCGCGGTTAAAGGTGATATTGATTCATTAAATAAATCATTTAAAAGAGCAATACCTAAAATAGTTGCAGCTATACTTATATTTTTTATTCCATCATTAGTACATATAGTAGTAAATATTACAAGCAGTGATGATGGTGGTTATATAAAATGCTTAGATGATGCTACTTTAGATGGAATAAAAGCAGCATATAAACAACAAGCATTAATTTATATCGATAATACTAAAAAATCTCTTAGTAATTCAGATTATCAAATTGCTTTAACAGCAATAAATAAAATTAAAGATTCTAATACTAAAAATGAATTATTAAATGAACTTAATTCAATAAAAGAATATATAAATATAAATGAAAGTATAAATAGTAGTATTACTTTTAATGATTACAATAAATTAAATGAACAAATTTCAAAAATAAAAGATGAAGAAGTTAAAAATAAATTATCAGAAAAATTAGAAAAATATAAAAAAGAAAATAATATAAGTGAACCAATAAATGTAAGTGCTGGAATGACTAAAAAATCATATGGTAATATGGAATATTATGAAATTATTCCTCCACACCCTACTACAAATTTACCATTAATAGTTTATTTGCATGGTGATGGTCAATCAAGTTATTTCTCAAGTACAACCTCACTTCCAATAGTAAAATTCATAAATGACAATAATGCATATGATACAAGTGAATTTATATTTATAGCTCCTAAAGGAAATTATCAAGATTGGATCTCTCAAGATGTTGTTACAAGACTTAAAAATTTAATTGATCACATTGTTTCTGAATATAGTATTAATAAAGATAAAATAATTATTATGGGAGCATCAAGAGGTGCTATTGGAACTTGGAATATGGTAAACTTATATCCTGACTTTTTCTCAGCTGCAGTTCCTATGAGCTGTTGTCCACCAGGAAGTAATGCAAATAACTTTAAAACTACTCCAGTATGGGCTTTATCTGGAAATTCAGGAAGTAATGAATCATCTTATAATAGATGTATGACTAATTTTGTAAATCAAATTAATAATGCTGGTGGTAATGCTAAAATGGTTACACATCCAGGTGAAAGCCATGATACAATTGCAAATAAATTCCAAGATAAAGAAATATTTAATTGGGCATTAAGTCAAACAAAACAAAGATAAAATAAAAAGAAATAATCCAATTATTTCTTTTTTAATACTATTTTTTATCTTTCATTTGTGGAAATAATACTACATCTCTTATAGATGGTTGATTAAATATAATCATCATTAATCTATCAATTCCAAATCCAAGACCACTAATTGGTGGCATTCCTTGTTCCATTGATTGTAAGAATGGTTCATCTAAGTCCATAGTTTCATCATCACCTTGTGCTTTTGCGATTAATTGTTCTGTGAATGCTTCTCTTTGAGTAATTGGATTTACAAGTTCTGAATATGCTTTACAAAGTTCAGTTCCACAAGCTACAACTTGAAACATATCTACCATTTTATCATTTTCATCATTTCTTCTAGTAAGTGGCATCATAACAGCAGGATAATTATATATTATAGTTGGTTCTACTATTTTTTCTCTTATTTGTCTTTTATAAACAAAATCAATTATTTGACTTAAACTTTTATATTCTTCTAAATCTTCATAAGTATAAAGTCCACTATCAACTATTTTAGCCTTTAATTCACTTGGTTCTTCTATTTCTAGAAAATCAAATCCTAATACTTTTTTCATTTCATCACAGTAATTAATTCTACTCCACACTTCAGCACCAAAATCTAGTGTATGTCCTTGATATTCTATTGTAGTAGTACCTACTATTTCTTTTAATAAACTTTTCATAAAATCTTTATAAAATACAATTGTATCTTCAAAATTCCAATATGCAACATACCACTCTACTTGAGTAAATTCTTGTAAATGTTCTGTATCCATTCCTTCATTTCTAAAACATTTAGCAAGTTCATAAACTCTATCAAATCCACCCGCAATACATTGTTTTAAATATGTTTCTGGTGCAATTCTTAAATTACAATCAATATCAAGAGCATTATGATGAGTATAAAATGGTTTAGCACTAGCTCCACTTACTGCATTTTGAAGTATTGGTGTTTCTACTTCTAAAAATCCATGAGAATTTAAATATTCATGAATAAATGCATACAATTTACTTCTTCCAAGAAATACTCTTCTTGACTCTTCATTCATAATTAAATCAACATATCTTTGTCTATACTTAAGTTCAGTATCTTGAAGTCCATGGAATTTTTCAGGAAGAGGTCTTAGTGCTTTTCCTAAAAAAGTAAGTTCATGTACTCTTAGAGTTTTCTCCCCTGTTTGAGTTGTAAATATTTCTCCCCTAGCACCAACAAAATCTCCTGTATCTATTTGTTTTTTAAAGAATTCATAATTTTCTTCACCTACTTCATCAATCTTTACTTCAAGTTGCATATCAGCTTCAATATCACGAATTCTAACAAAACTAAGTTTACCCATCTTTCTCATGAATATAATTCTACCAGCTATACTTACATCATTTTGCCCATCATTAAGTTTCCTTGCCTCTTTCAAAGTATGAGTTCTTTCATACTTATCTGGATATGGATTACAATATTCTCTTATTGTATCTAATTTTCCCCTTCTTACTAATTCTTGTTCACTAAGTTCATTCATTCTTATCTACTCCTTTTCAATATTTCTTTTCTTTCAAAATCCTTTTCCATTAATTTTTCTATATAAACAACAAATTCATCTAAATAATGATATTTGCCAAATATATTCTCTTTATTATCATTATATAATTTATAGAATATTTCGAGTGTTGTATTTATTCCATTGTATTCTACTAATTTATATTCACTACTAATTAATATTAAACTTGAATGTTTTAAAAAATTATATTCGTATTGAAATGCCAATTCCTTATATTTATCTTTAATTTTATTATTTTGATTATACTCTTTTTGATAATTAATTATTGTTTCATAATATTCACCAGTACTAAATTTATTCTTTTCAAGTAATTTTTTATCAAGTCCAGTAGAATAAAGTATTTTATCTATAGAACTATCAATTTTATCAAATATATTACCATCAATAGTAATAAAATCTCCATCACTACTTTTAGATATAGTACTAGTTTTAAGTATATCATTTAAATTTTTTGTATTAATAGATAAATACTTGTCATTAACACTACAATCTTCTATATTTATAGTTTGCATAAATTCCCCCTTTAAAAAAAAGAATCTATAATCGTAAGAGTGCATTCTAGCACTGTACCATCTTACTTCATAGATTCATTATTTCTATCTCTTATCTTTATAGCAGATTTGCATTTAAGTTCAAAGGATATTTTTTTCATTATATATTTTTTATTAGTTTACACCAACCACTAACTCTCTATTAAGGGAAATATATAACTACTTTTCCTCTTCATCACTTATGAGTAAATTATATTATTTAATTTAATGTTTGTCAATTTATTTTTAGATTTCGCACTATTTTTTCAATATTTTCTTCATTCATTAGTTGTTTTGTTTCAATATCATATATTGGAACATCATAATAATAACCTTTTAATAAATTTTCTACTTTTTTTATTTCTTTAATTAATCCTTTTATCATAGAACTTTTATTAAAAAACATATGAGCATTTAAGAATGAAATAGTTGGAAAAGTAACTTGTTCTAAATATTCTAAAGGAACTTGATCTTTAACTTGTACTTCATCAGCAAGATCACTATATCTCTCTTCTTTAAGTCCATACTCTTTCATTGTTTCATATGGTCTAGAACTATTTCCTATATAATCAACTAATGTTGGAGTTATTACTTCTATTTTATCTTTATTAAATGATAATGAAAGACTACAAATAATATATTGATAATATGAATTATATATTCCTATATTACTAGGTACACCTTTTATAGAACAATCTCTTTTTTCATAATCACATAAAGAAATATAGTCAAATCCTGAAAAATTTGAACTAGAACTAATTCCTTGATTCCTTAAAGATAATAATGCTCCTGACTTTAATATTTGAGATAATACTTTTAATTGAATTTTTGAATTATAATCTTTAAACCCATAATTATTAATGCCATGCATATATACTTTTTCATTCATAATAAATATCCCCCTTCTATTCTTATTATGATTTTAATTTTTTAATATAATTATTTACTTTTTTATACCATGTTTTATCTTGTGCATAATATGGATTAATCATTTCTGCCGTTGTATATCCTTTTTGATAATATTTATTAAGTTTGTTAATAGCAAATTTAATTCCATCTTCTATAGTATCAAATTTTCTATAACTTCCTCCAGCACAACTAGGTGTTCCTTTATTACCAGCTACATTATTACATACTCTTGTAAGATAACTACAAGTCCATGCACATCCACTTTCTTGTAGCATAACTGCAGCAGCCAAATAAGGATCTAGACCTACTTTTAATGAATAATCTACTATAAACTTTCCTTTATTTTTCATTGTTGAATTTAAATGTTTATTAATTTTTTGAATAATTACTGTATCAAGTTCACCATTAAAGGAATGTTCTTTAATATATTTTTCTTCTTCTATTTTTTCTATATATTCTTTATTTTCTTTTTCTATATTATCAATACTAATTTCTATTTGAGTATCTAAGTAATCATGGTTTACTTCAATATTTTCATCAAACAAAGCTGTAAATAAACTCATAATTATTATAATTTTTATCATTTTTTATCTTGTCTCCTATTTTAGTGAAAGCATTAATATTATACCACATTTAACAAAAAATATCAATCTTTTATTAAACAGAGATAGCGTTTACAAAGTGTGGAGATTTGAAAAACAAACCTTTTAAATAAAATAAAAATGGTTAAAACCTAAAAAAT
>CANRBS010000019.1 GCA_947628895.1 uncultured Bacilli bacterium | reverse complement strand
GAGTGACATATTTTATATTAGTTTTGAGACATTTTCAAATACTAATACTTAAGACATTATCATATACTAAGCATAATAATTTTAAAAAATAACTAATAAAATTTGACAATTTTCTAATTTTATGGTATAATCTTAGTACAAATCATTAAGGGGGTTTTGATGATTATGAAAGGTAGATATATTTTAGATTATCTTGATGAAAATAATTTTAGAAAATTAGAAAGAAGTTTAAAAAAATACAACATGGTTGCTTATAAGAAATTAATGTTTGATTTTTATCCTAAACTTAGAAGTGGTGAGTTTGTTGGAGAATTAGTTTCTATTAATAAACATGAAATGACAGAAACTTATGATTTAAGACTTCCTACAGATTCATTATTTATAAAAGTATATGGTGAAGTTAAATTAAATTATACAGTATATAAAAAGAATAATGTTGTTATGTTAAATAATTTAGAACCAAAAGATATATTATTAGATGGTCATAGAAGTGAATTAACAGCATATAAAGGTATAATGATTTCTAAAGCAAATGCTCAAAAAGAAATGTTTAAAATTGATTTATTATGTAAATTAGAAGGAAGAGACTAATTCCTTCTTTTTTTATATTAAAAAAGAATTCATTATTTTGAATTCTTTAGAGCTAACTCTTTATATTTATTTGCAAGTACATATATATCTTTACTACTCATAAATAATATTACTGAGTTATGATATTGAAGTAATTTATCTGCACTGTCTAAGTCAATATATTCACCATTTTTTGTGTATTTTAATATATCATTATGAGTAACATCTTCATATCCAACTTCTTTTCTATCTTCACCAATTTCAAGTACATAGCATTTATCAGCAAGATTTAGTGCATCAGCAAATTCTTTATGAAAATATTTAACTCTTGATTTAGTATGGGCTTTAAATAAAGCTATTATTTGTTTATCAGGATATTTTTTTCTAGCTGCTTCAATTGTTACTTTAACTTCAGTAGGGTGGTGTGCATAATCATCAATTAATATATTATCTAAAAATTTTTCTTCAATAAATCTTCTTTTAGCATGTTTAATTTTAGTAACTTGTTCTTTTACTTCTTCTACGGCTATATTTTCTAAATAACAAACTGATATAACAGCAAGAGCATTTAACAATAAATGATCTCCTACAAATGGGAAGTGCAAGGTTGCATAAAACTTTCCTTTAATATAAATATCTGTTGTTGTTATTTCATCTTTAACGGTTATATTTTTAGCAACAACATCATTATTTTCATTAAGTCCATAATATAATACAGGTTTATTTACTTTAAGTTTTCTAGTATTTATATCATCTCCACACGATATTACAGATTTTCTAGCTTTATTTGCAAATTCACTAAAAGCATCCATTACATCATCTAAATCTTTATAATAATCAGTATGATCTAATTCAACATTTGTAATAACTGCATAATATGGATTATATGATAAAAAGTGTCTTTTAAATTCACAAGCTTCAAGTGCAAAATATTCATTATCTTTACTTGCATATCCGCTTCCATCTCCAATTAAATAATTAATACCAATATTCTCAAATACTTTACTCATCATAGTAGTAGTTGTGGTTTTACCATGACATCCTGATATAGCAATTAATTTTGTATTATCAGTTAACTTAGCTATCATTTCTTGATATGAGTATATTGTAAGACCAAGCTCATGAGCTCTTACTACTTCTTCATGCTCATCATTAAAAGCATTACCTTGTACAATAATCATTCCTTCTTTAATATTATCTTTATTGAATGTAAGTATTTTAATACCTTTTTTGATAAGCCCATCTTCAGTAAAAAAGTGATCAGGTTTGTCACTTCCCATAACGGTATATCCAAGATCAAACATTATTTCTGCAAGAGATGCCATACCACTACCTTTAATACCTATAAAATAATATATCATATTCATTCACCTTGTTTAATTTTATCATATTTTTTAAATTAAAGATATATTAGATATAAATTTGTCATGCTAAAATAATAAATATCATTGTTTTTACTTGAAATTCGACAATTTTTGTAATATAATTACTTATAGTCATGAAGGGAGGGAAGAGATAATGACACACGTTGAAGTAAAAGATGGAAATGTTGAGGGTGCATTAAAGCGTTTTAAAATGAAAGTTCAAAGAAGCGGAATCCCTACTGAAATGAAAAAAAGAAGAGAATATTCTAAACCTGGCATAGTTAGAAGAGAAGCTAAAAAAGAAGCAATTAGAAATGCTAAAAAACATAATAAACAAAGATATTAATAAAAGGAGAGATACTTGTGTTATACGATAAAATATCTAAAGATATGATAGAGGCAATGAAAGCCAAAGATAAAGAAACAGTTAGTACTTTAAGATTATTAAAATCAGCAATTGATTTATATTTAATAAATAATAAAATGGAAAGACATGATGCTAGTGACGAAGTAGTAATTGAAGTTGTAAGTAAACAAGTTAAGACTCATAAAGAAAGTATTGAAGAATTTAAAAAAGGTAATAGACAAGATTTAATAGATGGATTAAATAGAGAAATTGAACTATTAAGTAAATATTTACCTGAACAATTATCAGAAAGTGAAATAAGAGAAGAAATAGATAAAGTATTTGATAAAATAAAACCTACTTCTATTAAAGATATGGGACTAATAATGAAAGAATTAACTCCTATATTTAAAGGTAAGGCTGATATGAAATTTGTAAATACTATTGTAAAAGAGAAATTAAATTAGAGATTATTTTCTAATTTATTTTTTTTAATTATTATGCTACAATTATTTTATTTGGAGGATAATATGAAAATATTTATATATGCAATATGTTTTTTAATCATACTATCAATTTTAATTTCTATGATTATGAGTCATTTTAAATTAGATATAACTAGATTTAATATTAAAAATAAAAAAATAGATAAAAATATTAAAATAATTTTTTTAAGTGATTTACATAATAGAAATCTAGCAAATAAATTAAAAAATATAATTAATGATGAAAATCCTGACATTATTATAATGGGAGGAGACATGATTAATGAAAGTTTAAATCAATCAAATAACTTTATTAAATTATATAAATTATTAGAAAATAATAAAATATATTATACTTTTGGTAATCATGAAGATAAATTATATTATGATGAACTTGAAAAATATACTAAAATTATTTCTAAAAGTAATATTAATATTTTAAACAATAAAAGTGAAAAATTATCAAAAAATATAATTTTATATGGACTTAAAAGTGAAGATGAACAATATTTACATTTTGGAAAATTATTTTTAAATAAAAAATATATTGAATCTAAAATTGGAAAATTTGATAAAAATAAATTTAATATTTTAATAGCACATAATCCTCTTGAATTTGATTCTTATGTAGATACTCAAGCAGATTTAGTATTAAGTGGTCATGTTCATGGAGGATTAATAAGACTTCCTTTAATTGGTGCTTTACTTTCACCAGATTATACATTTTTTCCTAAATATTCAAGTGGAATATATAAGAAAAATAATACAGAAATGATTGTATCAAGAGGCCTTGGATTTAGTAGAAGACTTCCATTTAGAGTATTTAATAATGCAGAAGTAGTAATTATTAATTTAATAAAAGAATAAGCACTTTTAAAGTGTTTTATTTTGTAATAATGAAATAAGTATAAAATTATGCTATAATTATTATAGGTGTTTTGTAAAAATAATATAATTAATAAAGGAGAAAATTTATGAAAAATAAAACACAAGATAATAATTATCCATGGTATAAATATTATAAAGATGTAAGAAAACATTTAGAGTATCCAGATGTTTCAATGTATGAAATGGTAAAAAGAACTGCCCTTAAATATCCTAGTAATATTGCCTATAATTTTTATGGAAATAAAATAACTTATAAAACATTTTTAAAACAAATTGATGTATCTGCTTGTGCTTTTATAAGAATGGGTGTTAAAAAAGGTGATTATGTAAGTATTATTATGCCAAATACACCAGAAGCCATAATTAGTATATATGCTTTAAATAAATTAGGTGCTATATGCAATATGATACATCCTTTAAATAGTGAAGAAGAAATGAAATATGCTATTAATTTAACTAAATCAAAATATGTAATTGTTTGTGATATAGTATTTAATAAAATTAAAAATATTAGAAAAAATATAAAAACTGTAGAAAAAATATTATATATACCACTTAGTGAATCTATGGATCCAATAACTTCATTCATATATAAAATTACAAAAGCTAGAAAAATACATCTTCCTACTTTTGATGATGTAATTCCTTATTATAGATTTATATCTAGAGCTAAATTTCATAAAAGTGAAGTTAAAGATACATCTCTTGGTAGTGATGTTGCAATAATATTACATAGTGGAGGAACTACAGGTAAATCAAAAGGAATAGTTCTTACAAATAGAAATTTAAATGCTCTTGCATTATCTGAACTTGAAATAATTAAAACTATGACTCCTGGTTCTTCATGCTTATCAATTATGCCTATATTTCATGGATTTGGACTTGGATGCACTATACATGGTGTATATTTAGGTGGAGGTCAAACAATAATTTTACCTACTGTTAACCCTAAAAAATTTAGTGATATTATATTAAAATATAAACCAAATGCTATTGCATGTGTTCCAAGTATGTTAGAAGGACTACATAAAAATAAAAAGTTACAAGATGCTGATTTATCATTTATTAATTGTCTTGTTTGTGGTGGAGATATGATTAATGATAAATTAGTAAAAAAACTAAATGAATTTCTATATGATCATGGAAGTAATGCAACTGTAAGATGTGCATATGGTATGACTGAATGTACAGCTGGTGTTACAATGATGCCACTAGAAATTAATAAACCAAATAGTATTGGAATACCTATTCCAGATACAATAATTAAAATTGTTCGTCCAAATACTATAGAAGAACTTGACTATGGTATTGAAGGAGAAATATGTATTAGTGGGCCTACTGTTATGAATGAATATTTAAATGAAAAAGAAGAAACTAAAAATATATTAAAGAAACATAAAGATGGAAATATATATCTTCATAGTGGAGATTTAGGATATATGGATAAAGATGGTTTTGTATATTTTAAATCTAGAATTAAAAGAATGATTGTATCAAGTGGTTATAATATATATCCAAATACTATAGAAAATATTATTTTAGAACATCCTTATGTAGAATCTTGTGCAGTTGTTGGAGTTCCACATCCATATAAAAAAGAAGTAATAAAAGCATATATTGTACTTAAAAAAGGAATTGTTTTAAATAATGAAGTTAAAAGAAGTATTAAAGAACATTGTGAAAAGAATATAGCATCTTATGCTCTTCCTTATGCTTATGGATATAGAAAAGAACTTCCTAAAACTTTAATTGGAAAAGTTGCATATAAAGAACTTATTAGTGATGAAGGCGAAGAAATAGAAGAAAAATAATGATAAAAAATAATTAATTGCATAATAATTTATTAAAAGTAATGAAAAATATTCTATAATGTTATATAATAATGCATACAAAGGAATATTTTGTAAAAAGGAGAGTACTCATGAAATTTATTTTAACAGCTGGTGGAACAGGTGGACATATATATCCTGCTTTATCAGTATTAGAAGAAATTAAAAAGGATAAAAAGAATGAATACTTATATATTGGTACTAAAAATAGAATGGAAAATGATTTAATACCAAGTATGGGTATTCCTTATGAAGGTATTGAAATATATGGACTTTCTAAAACTAATATGATTAGAAATGTTAAAAATATTAAATGCATTATCTCTTCATATAAAAGATGCCTTAAAATAATGGATGAATTTAAACCAGATGCAGTAATTGCTTTTGGAGGATATGTAACTTTACCTGTATGTTTAGCTGCTAAAAAAAGAAAAATAACCGTATTTATCCATGAACAAAATATGTTACCAGGAAAAACAAATATATATTTATCTAAAAAATCAGCCGCAGTTTTTACATCATTTGAAGATGGAATGAGAAAACTAAAATGTAAAAATATTATTTATACTGGTAATCCTGTTAGTCAAAGAGCGGTAGAATGTAAAAAGTATAATAAAACTGATTTAGGATTTGATAAAAATAAAAAACTTATAATAATAGTAATGGGTTCTCTTGGTAGTACATCAGTAAATGAAAAATTATTAGATTTTTTAAGAACATATGAAAAAGATGATACTGAAATATTATTTATAACTGGAAAAGGTAGTTATAATGAATTAAATACAAATTTAATAGTACCAAAAAGTACAAAAATAGTACCATTCTTTGATAATTTACCAAGTTTAATGAAAAGTGCTGACTTAATTATTTCAAGAGCAGGAGCTTCTACAATTGCTGAAATTATGGCTACTAAAACACCATCAATACTAATACCAAGTCCTTATGTTGCTAATAATCATCAATATTATAATGCACTTGATTTAGTAAATAAAAAAATAAGCATTTTAATTGAAGAAAAAGATTTAAATAAAAATACACTAGTTGATGCAATTGACGAAATATTTAGTGAAAATACTAGTAAAGAAATAAAGAAAAATTTAAATGAAATTAAAGTTATGAATTCTAGTACAATTATTTTAGATGAAGTAAAAAAGATAATAAAGGGTAAAAATGAAAAAAAGAAAGATAAAGAGAAAAATTAAAATTAAAAAAATAATAAGTTTCATATTAATACTTGTAATAATATTTATTTGTATATATTATCTTATAAATATTAAAACTAAAAATATAGTTATATTAAATAATGATTATTATACTGATGAAGATATTATAGAAGGGGCTAATATACAAAATTATCCTAAATTTATATTATTAAATACAAATAGTATTAAAAAGAAATTATTAAAATTAGATTTAATTGAGACCGTTAAAGTCACAAAAAAATTAAATTTTATTCTAAATATTGATGTTCAAGAAAAGAAAATACTATATTATATTAGAAGTAATGATGAATATAAATTATCTACTAATGAAAATACTACATTAGATAATGTTATAGGAGTACCAACACTAATTAATTTTGTACCAGAAAAAATTGAATCTTCATTTGTAAATGGACTTAAAAAAGTAGATAAAAGCATAATTAATATGATAAGTGAAATTGAATATAATCCTAGTGAATTTGATGATAAAAGATTTTTACTATATATGAATGATGGTAATTTAGTATATATTACAATTACTAGAATTGATCTTTTAAATAAATATGTTGATGTTATCAAAAAAGTAGGAAATAAAAAAGGAATATTATATTTAGATAGTGGTAATTATTTTGAAATTAAAAAATAGATATGCATTTGTATATCTTTTTTTCATATAATGTAATATGACAAAGTTAGATAATTTTAAAAAGTTTGTTTCTCATCATCCAGAATTTGTAGATTATGTTAAAAATAATAGAGTTTCTTGGCAAACTTTCTATGAACTATATGATATTTATGGTGAAGATGATAAAATATGGAATAAATATATAAATAATGATATAAAAGAATCAATAAATATAAAAGGACTTTTTAATACTCTTAAAAATATTAATTTAGACTCTCTTGAAGAAAGTATTGGATCTATTCAAAAAGCAGTAGGGCTTGTAGAAGAATTAACAAAAAGTGATAAAGAAGAAAAAGAAGAAGATAAAAATATAAAAGAAGATAAAATAGATAAAATATATGGTGATGATAATGCAGTATGAAGTATTAAATAAATTAAAAGAAAATGATAAATATTTAAAATTTTTAAGACAAAATTCTAATTGGTATAAAGAACTTAATAGAAATCCTAATTCTTATGATATATTTGTTAAGAAAATGAAAGAAAAATATAAATTAAGAACTATTGATAAAGTAGATAATTTTATAGATAGTGTTGACTTAATAACTAAAATAATAAGTGCATCAAATGACTAATATAAATAATAACTATTTATTATTAGTTTTTTTATTTTTCATATTCTTATAAATCATCTTTCATTCTTGAAATAATTTATTATTAATGATAAAATTATCTTAAGAATAGTGAGGTTATTATGAATAATAAATTTTCAATATTTTTAGATATTTTTTTATTAGTTATTTTTGTTTTATTATTATCTCTAATTATATTTCCAAAATTATTAAAAACTATAGAAAAATCTAAATTAGAAACATTTGTTGCTAATACCCAAAAATTATATAGAGAAAGTATAAATGAATATAATAAAGTAAAAACTAATGTTATTTATAATAATGGTATTGGAGCTTCTACTTTAAATTATAATTGTAATAAAATACCTGATTTAAGTTTTAATGATAAAAAAATTATATATACTATTTCAATTGATAAATTTGGTAACATTACAAATTTAGCTATAACTAATGGTATATATGAATATATTTATGAAGGTAATGAATTAAATCTTGAAGATATTACTGAAGATAAAGTAACTAATATTAAATTTGGAAATACTAATATTAGTTTAAGTTTATGTGATTAATGAGGTTTTATATGACTGAAATATATAATAAAGAATTTGTAGATGATTTTATTGATTATTTAAAAATTGATAAAAATTATAGTAAAAATACTTTAGAATCTTATATGAGAGATATTAGATTCTTTTTAGAATATGAAAATAAAAAAATAGATGATATAACTAAAAAAGATATTGATAATTATATATTACATGCTCTTCCAAATTATAATGAAAGTTCAGTAAATAGAATAATTGCTAGTATTAAAAGTTTCTTTAAATATTTATCTATTTATAAAGGATATGTAAATGTAGCAGAAGATGTAGAATGTTTAAGAAGGAAAAAAGCATTACCTAAATATTTATCTATTGAAGAAGTAAATAAATTATTAGATATTGATTTAGAAACAGCATTTGATTATAGAAATAAAGCTATGTTAGAATTATTATATGCAACTGGTCTTAGAGCAAGTGAACTTATAAATTTAGATATAAATAATATTGATTTAAATAATATGGTAGTTACCGTATATGGAAAAGGAAGTAAAGAAAGAATAGTTCCAATGTCTAAAATAGCAGTTAATTATCTTGACTTATATTTAAATAAATATAGGGAAGAGTTATTTGTAAAAAAACAAAAACCAACTGATGCGGTATTTTTAAATAATCATGGTAATAGAATTACGAGACAAGGCTTATATAAAATGATAGGTGAAATTGCCAGAAAACAAGGTATAGATAAAGAAATAACACCACATGTATTAAGACATAGTTTTGCAACTAATATGATTGAATGTGGTGCTGATATTAGAAGTGTTCAAGAATTATTAGGTCATGAAAATGTAGTTACTACTGAAGTATATACTCATCTTGCTAATAATTTTATAAAAGATAGTTATAATGAATACTTTAATAGAAGTAAGAAAGAGAGTAGAGATGATGTTTAAAAGAGTATTTTTAATAGTTTTAGATAGTTTAGGTATTGGTTCAACTCTTGATGCAGATAAGTATGGTGATGAAGGTGCTAATACATTATTGCATACAATTGGAGACAATTATAATTTAGATGTACTAGAAAAATTAGGGTTAACTTCATTAGTAGGAAAAGAAGAAGAAAAAATAGTATCTTTATATATGAGAGCAAATCCTATGTCAAGTGCAAAAGATTCACTAAATGGTCATTACGAATTAATGGGTGCTATTCCAAAAATTCCATATAAAACATATAAAGATGGTTTCCCACTTGAATTAATATCAAAAATACAAAGGGCTATAAATAGAGAAGTTATTGGAAATGTAAGTGATGATGGGATACATATTATAAATGAACTTGGTGAAATGCATATG
The DNA here is from genome assembly GCA_947628895.1 of uncultured Bacilli bacterium. Classification (GTDB taxonomy): domain Bacteria; phylum Bacillota_I; class Bacilli_A; order RF39; family UBA660; genus CAG-1000. The sequence goes on along the minus strand of CANRBS010000019.1, from coordinate 16,869 downwards.
AAAACAGGGGCAGTAATTGTATACACTTCATGTGACTCAGTATTGCAAATAGCTGCTCATGAAGATATCATTAGTGTAGAAGAATTATATGATATATGTGAGAAAGTATTTAATATAGTTAAAAGTGATGAATACAATATTGCAAGAGTAATAGCAAGACCATTTACAGGTAAAGTAGGAGATTTTAGAAGACTTACTAAAAGAAAAGATTTTACTGTGGACCCACCTATAAATGTACTTGATTTATTAGATAGAAATAATATACCTACTATTGCAATAGGAAAAATTGGAGATTTATTTAATAATAAAAGTATAAGAGTTAGTATTAAAACGAATGATAATATAGATACAATGCTAAAAGTTATTGATTTTGCAAAAGGTGATTTTGATGGACTTTTATTTGCAAATTTTAATGATTTTGATAGTTCTTATGGACATAGAAGAGATAGAAGTGGGTACTTAAAATGCTTAGAAGAATTTAATTATTATTTACCAATATTACTTAAAAACTTAAAACAAGATGATTTACTTATTTTAACTGCTGATCATGGATGTGATCCTACATTTAAAGGAAGTGATCATACAAGAGAAATGGTACCAATAATTATATATAATACAAAATTTAAAAATGGAAAAAGACTTGATGATAGAAATACCCTTGCTGATGTAGGGGCTACTATATTAGATAACTTTAATATTAGAAATTCTCTTGGTATTGGTAATTCTATATTTAATGAATTAAGAAAATAATATGTAAATAAGTTTTAATATTTCTTATTTACTTTTATTATGGAGGTAACATGAAAATAGGGGATAAATATAAAGTTAAAATTATTGATGAAGATAATATAGGTAATGGTATAGCTAAAATAGATAATTTTGTTATATTTGTTAAAAATGCACTTAAAAATGAAGAAATTGAAATTGAAATTACTAAAATAAATAAACATTTTGCTATTGGTAAAATAATAAATATTATATCTAAAAGTGATAAAAGAATAGCTGTAGTATGTAAATATTATGATATTTGTGGTGGATGTAATTTTCTTCATACTACCTATGAAAATGAAATAAATAATAAAATTAATTATTTAGAGAAATTATTTAATACTAAAATTAATTATTTAACTAATAAAAATGAATTATATTATAGAAATAAAGTTTCATTACATGTTATAAATGGAAAATTAGGCTATTTTAATGACAAAACACATAATTTATGTGAAATAGATCATTGTTACTTATTAAACCCTAAAATCAACTTAAAATTAAGCGAAATTAAAAAATATAATTTAGACAATATTAATGAAATAATGATTAGATGTATAAATGATAAAATAATGATTAATATAAGTACTAATAATGAAAATATTGATTTAAAAAACATAGATTGTGATTCACTATATATAAATAATAAATTTATTAAAGGAGAAAAATATTTAATAGATACAATTAATAATATAAAATATAGTATTTATCCAATGTCTTTTTATCAAGTAAATAGTGAAGTAATGAAATTAATATATGATACCGCTAAATATTATGCTGGAAGTGATAATACACTTTTAGATTTATATTGTGGTACTGGAACTATTGGAATATATTTAAAAGATAATTTTAAACAAATAACTGGATTAGAAATAAATTCTACTTCTATTGAAAATGCTAATATTAATCTAAAATTAAATAATATTAAAAATATAAATTTTATAAATGATGCCGCTAAAAACATACAAGGAAAATATGATGTTATAATAGTAGACCCACCAAGAAGTGGACTATCAAATGATGTTATAAATTATTTAAATAATAGTAATTCAAATAAAATAATTTATATTTCTTGTAATCCAAATACATTAAAAAGAGATATAGATAAGTTAAAAAATTATATTCTTGATGATATTTCTGCTGCTTCTATGTTTCCAAGAACAAAACATATAGAATCCGTATGTAAATTAATAAGAAAATAACTAAGGAGTGAAAACACATGCAAAAATTTAATTATCATACTCATACATATAGATGTGGTCATGCTGACTTTAATCAAAGTGATGAAGATTATGTAGTTGAGTATATTAAAATGGGATTTAAGGATATTGCTTTTACTGATCATGCACCAGAGAAAGTAAGAATAGATAAAAGAACAAATATGAGAATGGACTATCATGAAAGAGAAGATTATTTAAATAGTATAAAATATTTAAAAGAAAAATATAGAGATGCTATAAATATTAAAACTGGTTATGAAGTAGAATATTTACCTAATGAAGAAGATAATTTAAAAGAACTTAAAAATGAAACAGATATTTTAATTTTAGGACAACATTTTATTTATGATGATAATAAAAATCTTAAAATATTTGGAAGAAATGAATTTACTAATGATGAATTAATTAGATATGCAAATTATATAGATACCGCGATTAAATTAGGTATTATATCTATATTAGCTCACCCAGATATATTTATGTTATCTATGAATGAATTTAGTGAAATAGAAGAAAAAATAACTCATATGATTTGTTCTACCGCAGAAAAATATAATATTCCTTTTGAAATAAATTTAGGTAATATATATGCAAGAGTATACTTAAGAAATATGAATTATGATAATTTAAGTGATGAAGAAAAAGAAGCAATATTAAGTAGGGTAAGATACCCAAATAGAAGGTTTTGGCAAATAGCATCAAATTATAATATTAAAGTATTATATGGAATTGATGCTCACTATAAAGGACAAATACTTGCTTATGATAAACTTGTAAATATCGCGAACGAAATAATAGGGAAGGATACTATAGATAAATTAAATTTTATTGATAAATTATAGTATTTTTGAATTAATTTTAAAATATAATTTAATGTGATATAAATGAATATTATAGAAACATTATTAGTAAGTTTTGCACTTGCAGCTGATGCTGTAGCAATATCAATATGTTATGGTCTTTCACTCAATAATAACTTTAAAAAGTCTTTAATAGTAGGTTTTAGTTTTGGTATATTTCAAGCAATAATGCCAATATTAGGCTATATACTCGGAGATACTTTTAATCATTTAATTAGAAGTATTGATCATTATGTTGCCTTTAGTTTACTTGTATTTATTGGTAGTAAAATGATATATGAAACTAAAAATAATAAGAGTGATAAGTATAATGATTTAAATTTTAAATCACTAATTATTTTATCTATTGCAACAAGTATAGATGCATTAACTTTTGGTATAGCATATAGATTTGCATACACTACTAATATATTTTTTACATCATTAATAATTGGATTAGTTACAGCAATTTTATGTTCTATTGGAGTTAAAATTGGTAATACTTTTGGAAGTAAATATAAAAATGTATCTCAAATAATAGGTGGAGTAGTATTAATTCTATTTGGTATCAAAATACTCATAGAACATTTATTTCTAATATAAAACTAAGCTTAAAATGGTTAAGCTTAGTTTTTTACCACATATTAGTTAAATTACCATCTTCTTTATAATATTTATCCATAAGTATTACATGAGGGAATGAAGAAGGTAAACTAGATTTTTTATATTTAGTTATAACAACTCCAATTTCATCATACCATAATGCTTGAGCAACATAATAATAGTTACTATCTATTCCAACAATTATTCCAATATGACCTCCAGCAGCATAACTATGAAGTAAATCACCAACTTTTATTTTATCTGATTTAGCAAGAGTAGTTGTAAGACTTTTTAATTCTCCGAAATCAGTTAAGTCACTATTATCAGAAAAACCTGCTCCTACATCTTTTACATCAAATCCTGCATTTAATAATGCCCAAGATACAAATCCACTACAATCAAGTCCATTATCAATATTTCTATGAGCAGGGTTAGAATACATTGAACAACCCCAAGCTTTAGGACCAGTACTAGATCCAGTAATATTTTTATATCTTGATGAATCTAAATAAAATCCTACATGATAATATCTTCCTTCACCATCTACATTATTTGTAGTTTGTCTTCCATTTTCATAAAAATAATTTATTCTATATGGAAACTCTAATGTTAGAAATCTTGCTGCTTCAACAGCACCAGCTCTTGTTTTATATCCAACGGTATTAATTCTATCTTTAAGTATTTCATCTATTAAATCATTATCTTCTTTACTATATTTATTACAAGCTAAATATCCTTTTTTATAGTCATATCCACCAGTAGGTTTTACTGTAATTAAATTAGTAACTAATACTTCAATTTTATATTCTTTTTTATTATATTTTACACTAATTGTAGTAGTTCCTGGTTTAATACCTTTAATAATACCATTATCACTAATACTAGCAATTTCACTATTAGTATTACTTACTTTAATACTTTTACTATTACCAATTATTTTATTATAAAAGTTATATGTACCATTTATAGCTAAATATATCTTATTTTTATTTTCATTTACTTCTAAATAAACGGCTTTATCATTCTCACTAGAATATATAATTTTATCATCAGTTTTTATATATAATTTATAATTATTAATATCAAATTTACTATTACATTCATTATTTTCTACTAAAGTCCAATTTTCATTATCTAGAGTAGGGGTGTTTTCTGATAAAATACAATATAATTCTTTTTCATGTTTTCTTGTTTTTAATATTATTTTATTATCTTCATAATTAAAAGATTTTACTATTCTTTCATCTTTAACTGGAGCATTAAATCCACCAAATATTAAATATAAAAACAATAAAATTATAGATAAAAAACAAACAAGAAAAATAAATCTTATAATTTTTCTTAGTAATCTTCTATATTTTTTCTTTAATTTTTTGTTCTTTTTTATATTTTTCATATTCATATATTATCACTAATCCATGTTCTATTCAATAATTTGATTATCAATTTCACATTACTTTATAATATTATTTACATAAAAAAATATTCATAATAAAAGACATCCAAATAAATCATGAATGTCTTTTAATTTTAGACTAACGTGCTCTTGAATTATTTTTTGCATTACTTCTACTTCTAGAATTGTTTTTTGCATTACTTCTAGCATTATTTCTTGCATTATTTCTAGCATTAGAAGAACATCTAGAATTATTTCTAGCATTGTTTCTTGCATTAGCCATATTTTATCACCACCCATTATTATTATGGTAATATTTTATTTTATAATGTATATAATTTTAATATGAAAATGGAAATAATTGGTCCTTTATTATTATCGTTATTTGCAGGACTTTCAACAGTAATTGGTAGTATTTTTATATTCTTAAAAGTAAAGAAAGTAGGGCAGTTTATCGTATTTTCTTTATCATTTTCTATGTGCATTATGACAATAGTATCAATTTTTGATTTGCTTCCAAATTCATTAAACACACTACTTACAAATTATGGATTAATATTTGGAATAATATTATCAATTCTTACATTTTTACTTGGATATTTATCAATAGATAAAATAAATAAAAGAATTAATAAAAAAGATAATAATTTAAATAAATCTTCATTATACAAAATAGGTATGCTTTCTATGATCTCTTTAATGCTACATAATTTTCCAGAAGGAATTGCAGTATTTATGAGTGCATATACTAATTTCTCAATTGGAATTAAATTATGTATCGCGATTATGCTTCATAATATTCCAGAAGGTATAGCAATTGCTATTCCAATGTATTATGGAGGAGAAAGTAGGGGAAGAGTAGTAAAAATGACACTTATATCAGGACTTAGTGAACCATTAGGTGCCCTACTTTCATATATATTTTTAAAAGATATTATAAGTAATGTATTACTTTCATATATATTAGTATTTGTATCAGGACTTATGATTAGTTTATCATTTAATGATATGCTAAAAGAAATATTAAAATATAATAATAAATTATATATGATTATTGGTATTCTTACAGGAATTTTCTTTTTCCTACTACTCTCTTTATTATAAATAGTAGGGGAGTTACTTATAATATTAAAGAAATCATATCCTATATAAAAATAACAAATTGATTTATTTTTAATCGAGATGAATAATTATTCATCTTTTCATTTCTCGATTCGTTTTAGAGCACTTAAAAAATTAACATTATTGAACAATTACTTTATTTATGATAACATTAATAAGAAAGTAGGTGTTCTTATGATATATTTATTAACTGCAATTGGCATAATATTATCATTAACTTTATTAATATGTATTTTTTTATATTGGGGATATCATTTTTTTAGAAAAGCTTATAATTATTTGGATTTATTAGATTATTTAGAATTACAAAATAAAAGCAATAAAACAAAATAAATAATTAATTTTATTGCTTTTTATTTAACTTAAAATAACATATTATATAAATTTAAATATATAGAAGTTAACATAACATATGTTATTGGAAGTTGTATTTTTCGTTAAAAAAAGTATAAAAACTATACTTTTCTTGATTCTATTTCAACCATTTTATTTAATACTTCAGCAACATTTTCTTTAGTTACTTCTGAATATCCAAGTTCTTTTAAAGCCTGTGATTTAAATGTATTTAATTGTTGAGTTCTTCCTAATTTTTCTTCTTTTTCATTTTCAATTTCTTGTTCAAATCTATTATGTGATTCAACTAATTTTGATTTAGATGCTCCACCATTGTTATATAGATTAAATGCAGTGAATATTATACTTTCTAAAATGAATTGTTTTGTTTCATTAAACTTAAATTCTTTAGCATTAGTAAATCCAGTTTTTTTAGATAAATATGCAAATATATATTTAATTTCTTGTACATTATCCAATGACTGTAAAACATGATATAAATATAAGAAAATCCAATATGTTTCTTTTGTTTTTTCTTCAGTAAATTTTTCTTTAATTAAGAATATTAAATCATTTAATAAATCTTGTTCTTCTCTAGTAAGATTTTTATAATTAAATGATTGACTATTCATATCTCTTACATTTTGATTTAATCTTGTTTCTACATTTTCTAAATATTCACTAGTTACTTTAATGTTTTTAATTGCTTTTTCACTACCCTCCTCTATGTCAAGTAGTTTTAAAAGTAATAATCTTTTTTCTTGTGGCCATTTACTTAAGGAATCAAGTTCTAAATAATTATATATCATTTGTCTTGAAACACCTAAATATTTAGCTAATTTAACTTTTGATATTCCAATTTCACTTAATAATTCATTTAACTCTTTCATCTGTAACTCTCCTATCTATCTTACAATTTAATTGTATAATACTTTACATTTATTTGTCAATAATTTTGATAAAAAAATTAAATTTAATTATTTTTTTAGTGATAAATTATAGCTTTCAGAAATTAAATTCATGATTATATTATCATGTATACTATTATCTAAAACAATACTTATCCAATATTTTTTATTCATATGATATGCTTTATAATATCCGTTTTCTTTAAGTAATTTTTCTATTTTACTTGGATCTAATTTAATATTAATTATTTCAACTTCAATATTACTTTTATTATCTAATTTAGATTTATTTATGTCCATTATAATAGAATACCATTTATTATTTGTTTTATTTCTAAATACTGCATAATTTGGGGCACTTGACCATAAAAATTCAGGTAAATCTTTATATTTATCTTTGATTAATGATACTATTCTATTAGTTTGATCATTTACAAATTCTCTATTTATAAAACAATTATTTTTAATATCATTAAGTAAAATTATAATTTCATTTTTAATATTATTTGCAAAAGAACTATTATTATCTTTTATTCTAAAACTAGTATATTCATCATTCATTATTAAATCATATACTTTTACTCTTACTTTATCATCTTTATTTATTAAAATGCTAATCATAAATGTATTATTTAAAATAAACTTGTTATATTTATATATGTTTTTATCTAAAATAAATCCATAATTTAATAATTTATCATAATCAATTTTAGACTTCTTAAATATTTCATCTTCTATATTCATAAATTCACCTATTTAATCATTTTAAAAGAGAATTTAATCTCTTTTATTTTATATTGAACATTCCAAGAATATCATCACCAGCATAAGTAGTTGGTAAATGTCCATCCCATTTTTCTATAAATTGTTTAGCAACAAGTTCATTTGTAAGTGATTGCTTTAATAAATCATTTGCTTTCTTAGTTGCTTCTGCTTCAACTATTTTTGTTTCAGCTTCAAGTCTTGCCTTTTCTAAATTTTGTTCTGCTACTTGCTTTTCTTCTACAGCTTTTGTATATTCATCACTAAAACTAAAATCAGTTAAGTTAAAGTCTTCTACTATAATTCCATACTTTTCTACTTTTTCTTGTAGGGCTTTTAAGCAATTAATTGATACTTCAGCTCTTTTAGTAGTTATTTCTTCAGCATTATATTGTGCTATTGCACTTTTAATACTTTCTTTAATAGCTGGTTGTAAAACAGTTTCTTCATAGCTACTTCCAACTGTTCTATATAATTCACTTGCTTTTTTACTATCAACTCTATAGTTTACAGCAAGAGTAGTATTTACTACTTGCATATCTTTAGTAGAGCTCTCAACACTTAATTCTGATTTTTGTACTTTAATATTTACTTTTACAATACTTTCAACATAAGGTATTTTTAAATTTAATCCTTCACTTAAACTAGTATTTACAATTTTACCAAATCTAACCTTTAGCCCTACTTCACCAGATGCAATAGTTTGAAAACTACTAAATAATGTAATTAATAAAAATACACCTACTATAGAACAAATAGTAATTTTCTTTTTAGTTCTGTTATCTACAATTATTCTTCTCATATATACTCCTTCTAAATATTTATATTTGTATTATATAAAAATTATATGAAGTTTTCAATAGAATAAATATCTTAAAACAAAAGAAACTATTATTGACATAGAATTATAATAGTTTCTTACATATAAGATGGCATACATCTAAAACATACAATTTATAACTTTGATAAGTTAGAAGGTTTTAATACCATTCAAGATGACATACATCTAAAATGCTGGATTTGAATTTAAAATTATATCTAATTGTTGTTGTTTTAATGATGCATTATTTTGATTATTTTGCATAGAATATTTAGTAGATGTACCTAATTTGACATTTTTGTTAGATTGTGGTATATTAATTAACATTAGACACAGAACTGTCAGTTATGGGTTTAGATAATTTTTTATCTACGACCTTCTGACCTGTGTCTTTTATTTTATCCAAATCATAAAAATGTTTTAATACCATTCAAGATGACATACATCTAAAACTTATGCTATCTTGTCCGTACCAGCATAAGTGTTTTAATACCATTCAAGATGACATACATCTAAAACTTATAAACAACATTTTTATAAAAATAGTATGTTTTAATACCATTCAAGATGACATACATCTAAAACAAAACTTATCTTTTGTTTGGTCGTAGTTTTGTTTTAATACCATTCAAGATGACATACATCTAAAACTAGGTATATTAAGAGAATGAATATTAGTATGTTTTAATACCATTCAAGATGACATACATCTAAAACCGATGTCTACTATATGTTATTATGAATATGGTTTTAATACCATTCAAGATGACATACATCTAAAACATTTAGTATGTATACATCTAGTAAAAATATGTTTTAATACCATTCAAGATGACATACATCTAAAACCAGGACATGATAGTAGAACAGCTGATAAATGTTTTAATACCATTCAAGATGACATACATCTAAAACTATATTCATTTAAAGTATCACAAACAACATGTTTTAATACCATTCAAGATGACATACATCTAAAACATACAACTATTAAAGTTTGGAGACTTGTACGTTTTAATACCATTCAAGATGACATACATCTAAAACTTATATCTTGGTTTATACATTATATTTGATGTTTTAATACCATTCAAGATGACATACATCTAAAACGTAATATCATATAATCAATTCCTTCCTTACGTTTTAATACCATTCAAGATGACATACATCTAAAACAATTTTTTAGCAATATACAATTTTTAATTTGTTTTAATACCATTCAAGATGACATACATCTAAAACCTCAAATTGATTTTATTATATGTCTATATTCATAGAGAAAATATATTTCTTGAATGGAAATGCATTTCATCTTAATTACATTTTATCACTAATTCATCTAAATTACTATCTATAATTAATTTATTTTCATAGTTTAATGTTCCACCATAACATTGGGCATCAATCAATACAATTTTTATATTATTATAAATTGAATATTTATATAATTCTTCTAACTCTACTTTATTTAAATATTGCTTTAAATTAACAAAAATTAAAATTCTATTGGTACTTAAAGTTTTTTCTAAATCAATTATTAAAAATAAATTGTCTAATAATTCTTCTTTTTGATCTATTTCAATTTTTATATTTTTTATTATTGTATTTATATCAATTGTATTATTTATTAATAATGGTAAATCAACTTTACTAACAACTTTATTCACCTTTTTAATTAATAAATTGTATTGATTTATAATATTACTTTTATCACTATCATCTATTTCTTGTATTAAATATTTAGCAATATCATTACTATACTTTTTAGAATCAAATTCAAAATCAAAATAATTTAAAATAATATTAAATTTATTTGATACATTTACTTCATTTATATTATTAAACAATTTTATATTATCTGAAATACCATCATTATTTATTTTATAAAAATCATTTATAATTCTATAAAAATATTTTTTATTTTCTATTTCTATTACATTTACATATCCATCTATAAATTCTATATCATTTTCTAAATATTCAATATTTATTCTCATAATACCACCAATTTATCTTCTGTATCTATAATTTTAGTGTTATGTTTTCCAATAATAAATTTTATATCTGAATATTGTTTTTCTGTTATAGTTAAAGTTTGTATAATACCTTTACTTGGTGCATTTTTTCTTATTCTTTCTAATAATAAATCTGATTGTTGCGAATTTAATATTATTTTTGAATAAACAGATTCTTGCATCATAATGAATCCTTCATTTAAAAGATATTTTCTAAATTTTAAATAATTTCTTTTATCTTTTGCATATATATTTGGTAAATCAAAAAATACTATTGTTCTCATACATCTATCCCTCATAAAAATAAAATCCTTCATAATCACTAACGTCATTTATTAGTTCTAATGTGTTTTTTACATATATTTTTATTATATCTTTTAAAGTATATTTCTTTTTATTATAAGTGTATTTAGTATTTAAAATATTTATAATATCTAGCTTATATTCCGTATTAAATTCTCTATCATTATTATAATAAACAAAATTATCTATTATTACTCTAAATGGTTCCATTAAATCACATGATAAATTAAACTCATTAAATTCATTTTTATGATGAATACCTAATTGTGTTAAATATCCATTTGAAATGATTTCTTTATTTATTGATGATAATATAATCGAATATCCATAATTTAAAGCAGCATTAATATTGTTGTTATCATTTCTACTAAAATCTTTTCCAAATAATGTATTAAAATAAACTTTAGCAGCATGCCCTTCTCTATTTGTTTTATCACCAGTAGTTACTTCATCTATATAATTCATTAATAAATCGTACTTATCTGATTTTAATTTATTTAATAATAGTGCTTGATTAGTTATTTTGTTTTTTACTATACATTGCCATAAATTATCTTTATTAGTTTGTGACCATCCAATTTGAATTTGTATTTTTTTACTACTATTATGTCTTGAATAATAAGAAGTTAATTCACCAAAAGGATTATGCTTTTCATCACAGAAAATTATATTTATTTTATTATCAGCTAATTCTTTTAATAAATAAGTTGAAATAGATACAGATATTGAATCTACAATAATTGTATCTATTTCAGATAAATGAATATATTTTTCATCATCTTCTTGTCTTACTACTAAAAATCTATTTTTATAATTAAGCTTAGCTTGATTTGTTATTACAACTGTTCTAAAACTCATTTTATTATCCTATATAAGTATAATTTTCTTTTATTCCAGTAGTTGATTTATTAATAATTTTACAATTAGTTATTGTTTTATTATGTTTTCTTCCATAATATTTAGAAACAGTCATTGAAGTCTTATCATTAGTCAAAAAACTTAAATTAGCATTTAAACTATTACAAGAAAGCAATTTCATTAACTCAATAATTATTTTCTTCCTGTCATTTATATCTAATTCATTTAAATTATTATACTTAACTATTATTTTTAATTCTTCAACTAAATTTTGATATAATTTATATTCATTTTCAATTTTGTTAATTATATATTTTATTATATTATTAATATTAGTTTCATCCACACTATCTAAAGCAATATCTTCATTAGTAAATATTTTTCTAAGAGTATATTTATTTTTCATCATAAAGTTTTTATCAAAATTAAATTCTTTTGCATTACATACCTCTACTTTATCACTAGCACCAACTAAATAGCATATTTGTCCATTCCAATCAAGTAAAGAATAAAATGGTATTTTATTACTAATAATTTCTATTTTACTTTCATTATTTAAACCTAATATATTTTTTAAATAATCTTTTAGCTTATCTTCTTCTTTTATGAATATTGGAACTCCTACAAGTCTAGTATTAACAGTATCTTTTTTAGTATATTTAATCATTATTGCATAAGAAGGATTAATACTTGTATATGAACCATAAATTTCTGTTGGCATATTTTTCTTTAATGGAACACCACTTAATCCTTTTTTATTTTTAGTTTGATTAAATAATTGCCCAGTTCTAATTTCTGTTTTTTTACTAATTAATATATCATTTCTATATATCGTATCTTCTACTGTTTTATTAAATTTTTCAGTATCAAATAATAATTCACCAGTATTATTATCAAAGAAATAGTGATATTTTTCATTTAATAATTTAGCTATTTCATTATCTAAACTATTAATTATAAAGCCATATTTAAAATTTTTAAAATTATTATTAGTTTTGAATAATTCATTTGATATATCTTTTAATATATCACTATTAATTTTAAATTTAATGTATTTTTCATTATAATATCCTAATACTGCTGCTAGGTATGCATCATGAGCATGGTGATAATCATTTAGTTCTCTAAATTTAAACAATTCATATTTTTCTCTATAATTATGAGATATATTTGCTTTAATATATATAACATTTGTATTTTTATATAAATTATTTACAATATTAGCAACATGTTTTGTAATTTGTCTTGTTTCTACTAATTGTCTATTAATGAATCCCATTATTTCTTCTTCTTTGTATTCACTTCTAATTAATCTATTATATTTTTTAGTAGAAATAAGTCCAATATCTTTAAGTTTTTGCCACCATATAATTCTTTCATTACATCTATATTCTTTTGGTAATACTAAGCTAGCACCTTTTTCTTGATTACATTTTCTATATACAAGTGCTTTATTATCAATAGAATCATCTTTAATAAGTGTTCTTGGTAATATATGATCAACTTCATATTCTTTTAAGTCTTCAATATTTAATGGTTGGCCTGAATATAAACATTTACCCTCTTGAATAAAATATAAGAATAATTTTTCTGTATCAATTTTTTCATATGATTTTAATTCACTATGTAATTTATTATACTCATTAATTGATTCTTTACATGATTCATAAATTTTTAATAAATAATTTTTTCTGTCATCTTTTCTTTCTTTTTTATCATCTGATTTAGTAGTTTCTATAATTATATTTTCAGGTTCATATCCCATATAATCAATTATCTCATCTAAAACTTTTAATGCTTGCCATATTCCTCTTTTATTAGCAGGGGATGTTGCAAGTGGTGAAACTAAAGATTCATAATCTAATTTATTTATATTAGACATATCATTTTCTTCATTTATAAGACTCTCAAAATTATATTCTTCATCATTTATTATTTGCATAAAATTGTATCTTGTTTCATACATTAAGTCCATTATTGATTTATATGTATTAGTTTTTTTATCTAAGACAGTTAAATCTAATAATAATTTCTTTGATAAGCTACCCCATCCAGTATATTTCTTATTTATAATTTTCTTAATTTGACTATCATTTAAATCTGGAAATGATCTTTCTACTTTAGTTTTTAATATATCTTTATCTTCAAATATAGTAATCCATTCAATTATTGTATCTGCATCATTTTCATTATAATTAGTTCCTTTAAATATACCATTTTCACCAAAGAAATCTATATATGATTGCATATTATTAGCAAATTTTTTATCTGATGAATAACCAGTAATATTAAAGTATCCATCATACATTGAAAATTCTTTTAAAGTTTTTAAATAATTTTTAAATTTCGTATCAGTAATTGTTCCATTTGTAGTTAAAAATAATTCATTAAATATTTTATGTTGCATATCAATAGTTAATTTTTCTGAATTTACTTGAATTTGTTTAAGTTCATTTAAAACTTTAAATTTTGAATATAAAATTGAATTATTAGTAAGAGCATATTCATTTAATAAATAAGTACAATGAGAAACCATTCTTTTAATAAATTGTTCTGCAGTATTTTCTTTATCTATTACACTATCAAAATTATATGGAGTAATTTTTACATTTTCTATTTTTCTTTTAAGCCATGCAAAATTACTATTTTCATTTAATGGTCCAACATAATAAGGAATTCTAAATTCTAATAATTTTACTAATTTATACTGATTATCATCTGTTTTATCTAATAGAAAACTATAATATTTTCCTTGATTTTCAATTATTTTAATTAATTCTTCTTTATTTAATTGATATGGATATCTTCCATTATCTACTGATGTTATTCTTGGTAAAAATTCTTTATTTTCAATTCTTGGTTTAATTTCAGTTAAATATTTTTGTGTTAAATTATTATCATTTTTGTTTTCTAATAATTCTGGTAATACTTTATTTATTTCATTAATAAATGTATCATAATCTATATTGTTACTTATATATTTATCATATTCACATAAAGTTAATCCATCTTTACTTGTTTTAAAGAATTTATAATATTCTTTTTTATTTGCTCTAAATACTTCTTTTAAGAATTGTAAATCATTATGATGAGTATTATATTTACTAATCATTAATGAAGATATATTTAAATTATCATTTCCTTTAAATAATTTCTTTAAAAATATCATATCATATAATTCTTTTAATTCACTTAGTATTTCTATTTTATCTAAGCAAAGATTACATATATCATCATATTTCTCATCAAAAGAATTATTATCAAAATTAATTTCTATATCATTTTCACTTTCAATATTTAAAAGTTTTGATATACTAAATTTATTACCAACTATTAATTTAGAAAAATTATTAATAAAATCTTTATCAAATGTATCTTCTAATAATTCTTTAATATTTACTTTAGTATCATTTTTAGATGGATTTAATACAATTTTTTCAAATTCATTAAAATCTATTATGTGGTCAATATCATCAAAATTTGAAGAAAAAATACTATTAAAAATTGATATTAATTTATCTTTAATATTTAAATCATTAACATCAAATGATTTTTTATTATATAAGAAATTACCTCTATATTTTATAATATGATGTATTGCTAAATATACAAGTCTTATGTCTTTTTTATCTTTATTATTAATAAGATCATTTCTTAAATGATAGATTGTTTTATATTCACCAAAATGCATACCAAATAACTTTTTATATAAATCTCTTTCTTCTTTATTAATTTTAATAGTTTTATTTAATTTATCATCTTTATGATACTTGGATTGTTCTAATTTTATAAAAAATTCTGGATCTACTTTATTTATCTCTTCTCTAAATTCTTCTTGTAATAAACTTATTCTTTGCTTTCTTCTTTCATATCTTCTTCTAGAACTTCTATAATTTCTTCTTTCTTCAGCTTTACTTGCTTCTTCAAATAATCTTGATCCCCATAAAGCTTTTCTATTTTTACCTTTCTTTATTATTTTAGCAGTATCACATTCAACTACTGCCCATCCAACTGATGTTGTACCAATATCAAGTCCAATATTATATTTTTTCTTTTCCACTTGACAATACCTCCTTATTTATGCTACTATTTATTTGTCTTAATACCATTTAAGATGACATAGAGAGTTAAAATAAAGGTTTGACCCTAAAAGACACTATGTGTACGACTGCTTTGGCAGTCTTTTTTATTAAGTTAAATATTTAATAATTGTATTATATAAAAATTAGATATGTTTTTCAATAAATTAATTAAAACAAAAAGAACTATTATTGATTGATAGTCTCTTTTATATCATCTTGTTCTATAATTTCCATTTTTTCTATTTCTTGTTCTTCTAATTCCCATTTTCCAACAAATATCGTAGCAGGGCCATCATTATCATATTCACTAAATGCATCTGAAAAATATCCATAAAAAACTTCCCCGTTTTTTAAAGTAACTTTTACATATTTTTCAAAAAAATCTTTAAACATATTGTTTTACCTTTCTACATAATTTAATCTTATTTAAAATATCATTTATTTTCTTTTCTCATTTCTTTTAACTTTGCAATATGCTTATCCATCTCTTTTTCCATTTTTTCTAAGTCTTTTTTATCTTCTTCAGTCATTTTAAAAGTACCAGTAATTTCTGTACCACCTAAAGATTGATCAGTCATTCTTGCTAAAAATTTATCAGAATCTGATAAATCTTTATGTCTTTTGCATTTTTCTTCTGTACTCAATTTCATAAATTCGTTTATCGTAATTTTTGCCATACTTACATCCTTCAATATATATTTTAACATATAAAGTTTAAAGTACAGAAAATATTTTCATTAAAATCTATTTTTCATAAATATTTGCTGTGTATTAGATATGAGGTGATAAAACAATACAAAAATATGAAAAGATATGATATGATATATATGTTGAAGA
>CANRBS010000018.1 GCA_947628895.1 uncultured Bacilli bacterium | reverse complement strand
CAAAATTGGAAAGACAATTATCCATTAAGAAAAGAAACTGTTGAGAGAACATTTGGAGATTGCAAAGAACAAATGGGGCTTAGATATACAAGGTACAGAGGATTACAAAAAAATGATCAATATTCTACCTTGATTTTTGCATGTCATAATTTGAAAAAAATGGCATTATGGAGAAGTAAAAATAAGAAAAATAATGAAAATAAATCTAAAAAATTTCACTTTTTATCATTTTTTTGGAATCTTTCAAATTTTTTCAAACAAAAAGTGATATGTTCATTTTAAACATACCACTTTGTCAACAGCCTGAAAGAAACCTCAAATGGTTTCTTTTAGTTTAGATAGACTGATATGTCCATGAGGAAATAATCCTTTCACAAAGCTATCTTACAAATAAATATGATTGACTAATATGTCCCTTAGAATTTAATTCTTTCACAATGCAATCAATTGTAATAAATAGTTTATCAAATATAAATAATTTAATCAATATATAACAGTATTAAATTTGTAAACAAATTATCAACTTTCTGTATAATTATTTACAAACTAAAATTAATATTATAATATTTAAAATAGAGGTGAACATATGAATCCACAAAATAAAACTAAAAAAGAAATAGTAAAAATGTTACTTAAAAACAAATCTCTTGATAATGAAGATGAAAATGATTTAATGGAAATATTATTTAATGAACCAATAGCAATTGATGTTGACAAACAAGCAGAAGATGCAGCCACTTGGAAAGATAAACTTGCTGATACCGTAACAGAAAAATGTGGTAGTTGGGGATTTATAATATCATTTGTAATTATTTTAATAGTATGGATGGTTGTTAATATAATTATGGATAAATTTTATTATGGTTCTGCATTTGATCCATATCCATTTATATTATTAAATCTAGTTCTATCATGTATTGCAGCAATTCAAGCACCAATAATCATGATGAGTCAAAATAGAGCAGCTAAAAAAGATTCACTTAGAGGTAAAAATGATTATAAAACAGATTTAAAAAGTGAATTAATATTAGAAGAATTACATGATCAAATGTCTAAAATACAATCAAATCAAGCTAAAATATTAAGATTATTACAAGAAGAAGATAAATAGAGGTAATAAAATGAAAAAAAAGAATAAAAGTATATTTTGGTTTTTTATAAAAATGGCTTTCATATTTGTAATTATAGATCTTGCTATTACTTTTATGGCTAATTTATTAACAGGGACATCATTTGTATACAAATATGGAACAGAATTAATAGTTGAAATCTTTTATGCATTATTAGTGCTAATTGTAATGCTATTATTTAAAAACTCATATGTATTTACAAATAAACAAGAAAAATTTAAAACTACTGTATTATTGGGTTTACCAATGCTTCTAATAGCTTTAATAAATTTAATAGATAGTATACATAGTTTAACAAGTTTTTCAATTCCTAACTTTATAAATGTATTTGTATTTTGTATATTTATAGGTATAGCAGAAGAGTTCTTATGTAGAGGTTGGATACAAAATGAATTTATAGAAAGATTTTCTAAAGATAAAAAGAGTGTTATATTATCAATAATATTATCATCATTAATATTTGGTTTAATGCATATTACTAATTTAGCAACTCAAACATTATTAGAAACAATATTACAAATAATAAATGCAACAGCACTTGGAGTACTACTTGGTAGTATATATTATAAAACTAAAAATATTTGGGGAGTTATATTCTTACATGCATTTTATGATTTTTCTATATTTTTAGGAGAAATGAATTTAATTAAAGATTGTACTTATAATACGGCAACAACTGCAATTGTTATTGTTAATTCAATTAGTGTATTAGTAATTAGTTTATATTGGATATTTAGTTCTGTATTTGTTATTAAAAAGACTGATTATAAAGATGAAAAAGCAAATTTAGAAAGTAAAAATACTGGTATTAAAATAGCTATAGTAGTAACATTTATATTAATGTTTGTACCAATACAATTGTTAGTACCTGAATATGAAAATTATATGGTATGTTATAATTATGAAGAAATAGATGGGTCAGAAAATTATGTACTTCATTTTCCAAGTAATAAGACATATGAAATAAATGAAACAAGAGAAGACTTAAATTATATTGAAAGTGATACTCAAGAAGAGGGTATAGCTGATGATAATTATGCATTTGAATTTGGTCTTAAAGATGATAAATTATATGCTAAAAATAAAATAACTGGATATGAAACTATGTTAGATTTTGAAAATGTATATAGTTATGAAGTATTTGAAGATATGGGAATATATATGTTAGTAGTAGAAACATATGATACATCTTCAACATTATATTATAGTGATTATATAACTAAATATAATATGTCAAATGATAAAGAGTATTTAGATAAATTAAAAACATCATTTATTAAATTTGATGTACCAGATTTATCAAGAATTGGTTATATAACAATAGATGGAAAATTAGAAAAATACCCATATGTTGAATCTATTGCTAATGATAGATTTATGATAGTAGATAGAAAATTATATCTAGTTAAGTAAAATAAAACAGATACTAAACTTAATAGTATCTGTTTTTCATTACTTTACATTTAATATCATTGGTATAATCATAGGTCTTCTTCCAGTAAGTTCAATTACATAAGAATTTATTTCTAATATAATTCTATTTTTTAAATCTGTTAAATTAAAATTATCTTTTTCAAGTTCATTTAATGTAATAATATTAGTTTTATCTTGAATTTTCTTTATTAAATCTTGATTATCATTTACTACTACAAATCCACGAGTTGTAATATTTGGCTCAATAACCATTTTTTTATTTTCTAAATCAAGATTTAATATTACAACAAGTACACCATCTGTTGACATTATCTTTCTATCTTTAATAAGAGAAACACCAACATCACCAATTCTACTACCATCTACATATATATCATTAATAGGAATAGAACCTTTTCTATATACTTCACCGTCTTTCATGGCTAGTATATCACCATTTTTATTAATAAATGTATTTTCTTCTTTAACGGCACATAGAGTTGCTAGTTTTGCATGAGATGCTAGCATTCTATATTCACCATGCATTGGCATAAAATATTTAGGTCTAATAAGTCTTAATAATAATTTAAGTTCATCTTGTCTAGCATGACCACTAGTATGAACATTTGATTCACTTGCATTAGTATAAACTTTAGCACCTTTTAAATATAATTTATTTATAATTCTATTTATTGACATTGCATTTCCTGGAATAGGAGAAGAAGAGAAAATTACTGTATCATTTGGCATTAATGTAATATTTCTATCATTTCCATTAGCTATTCTAGATAATGCAGCAAGAGGTTCTCCTTGGCTACCAGTACAAAGTAAACATACTTTTGATGGAGGTAATTTATTAGCTTCATCACTACTTATAAATATATCTTTATCTTTTATATATCCACATTCCATAGCAATTTCAATACTTGTATTCATGCTTCTTCCAAATATAACAATTTTTCTATTATTTTCTTTACAAGTTTCAACTATATGAGTAAGTCTATATATATTACTTGCAAATGTAGCAAGAATAATTCTAGAAGTAGTATTTTCTGCAAATATCTCAGCTAAAGCTTCATCTACAACACTTTCACTATTAGAAAATCCAGGAAGTAGTGCATTAGTGGAATCTGCTAAAAGTAAAGTAACACCATCATTTCCAATTCTTGCCATTTTTCCCATATTAGCAACAGGTCCAATTGGTGTTAAATCAAATTTAAAGTCTCCAGTTTCAACAATAGTACCATTTTTAGTAGTAATAGCCATTCCAAATGAATCTGGAATAGAGTGAGTAGTTGTAAAGAATTCAATATTAAAATGTTTTGTTTTAATAATTAAATCTTCATTAACTGTTACCATTTTAGGTACTCTTATATTTCTTTCACTAAGTTTATTCTTTATTAATTTTCCAGCTATATTAGGTGTATAAATAACAGGTATTTCTATATTTTGTAATAAGAATGGTATACCACCTATATGATCTTCATGACCATGAGTTATAATTAAACCTTTTATTTTATTTTGCATAGTTTTTAAAATAGAATAATCTGCAAGTACATAATCTATTCCCATTAAATCATCTTCTGGAAACATAACTCCACAATCTATAATAAATAACTCATCTTCATGCGATACTACATACATGTTTTTACCAACTTCACCAAGTCCACCTAAAGCACAAATTAAAGTTTCCCCATTTTTACTGTTCATTTTATAATCATTCCCTTCAAAAAGTTAAATCAGTAATAAACATTATAGCAGAATATTAGGTATTTGTCAAAAATTAAGTTTTATATTATAATTATTAAAGAAAGAGAAAATATATTAAATAAAATTATAATAGTGGGTGATGTTATGGGATTTTTTAGTAAAATTAAAGATATATTTAATAAAAAAGAAGAAGAAATTGAAAATAATATAGAAGTAACAACAGAAGAAAAACAAGAAGTGGAAGAAGCAAATAAATATGTAGAGGGGCTTTCTAAATCAAGAGATAACTTTGTTAATAAATTGTCAGTATTAGGTATTAAATATACTAAAATTAGTGAAGAGTTTTATGATGAATTAGAAGAAATATTAATAACAGCTGATATTGGTGTTAATACAGTTATGGATTTTGTTGATAAATTAAGAAAGAGAGTTAAAGAAGAACATATTGAAGACTTTGAATATTTAAAAGAAGTAATTGTAGATGAATTATTTATGATATATGTAGGGGACCAAATATTATCATCTAAATTAAATCTAGTAGATAATACAACTAATGTAATATTATTTGTTGGTGTAAATGGTGTAGGTAAAACTACAAGTATAGCAAAAATAGCTAATAGATTAAAACAAGAAGGTAAAAAAATAATGTTAATTGCAGGAGATACATTTAGAGCAGGAGCTGTAACACAACTAGATGAATGGGCTAAAAAAATAGCCGTATCTTTTTATGGAGATGATAGAAAAGACCCATCTGCTGTTATATATGATGGTCTTACTAAAGCTAAAGAAGAAAATTATGATGTAGTACTTGTAGATACAGCAGGAAGACTTCAAAATAAAGTTAATTTAATGAAAGAACTTGAAAAAATGAATAGAGTTATTAGTGAAATAATACCAAATAATCCAATTGAAACATTATTAGTAATAGATGCTACTACTGGACAAAACGGAATTAGTCAAGCTAAAAGCTTTAAAGAAATTACTAATATTACAGGAATAGTATTAACTAAACTTGATGGTACTGCTAAAGGAGGAATAGTTCTTGCTATTAAAGAACTTGTAGATATACCAGTTAAATTTGTAGGACTTGGTGAAAAAGAAACAGATTTAATACCATTTGATATTGAAAAATATATTTATGGATTATTTAAGGAGTTCTAATGAAAGAAAGAGAATATATGCTATCTTTATATGAAATATATAAGAATTTACTTTCAGATAAAGAAAAATCTTATTTTGAATACTATTATTTTGAAGATTATAGCTTACAAGAAATAGCTGATAATTATTCAGTTAGTAAATCTTATGTAGGTAAATTTATTACTACTATAGAGGGTAAATTAATTAAATTTGAAAGCTCATTAAATATATATGATAAAAATAATAAAATTAAAAATATATTAAATGAAATAACTGATAAAAATATAAAATCAAAAATAGAAGAATTATTATAGAAATATATAAATTTTTGTTGTATAATAAATTTAAAGATAGGTGATTTAAATGAAAAATAAGAAAAATGGATGGGGACTTAGGGTTGAATTACTTTTTATTGCAATGTTTGTAGTTTGTATTTTAATTGCTTATATTGGGCTTAAAAGCTTTGGACTAATTGGTGGTGATAAAAACGAAAGTGGAACCAATACTGATAATACTGATAAGTCTGGATTTGATTATAGACAATTAGAATTAAAAGCAGCAAATGCAGGAAAGCAATATTATTTAAATAATCCACAAAATATGACAGGAGATGAATTTATTGTATCTGTTACTACTCTTAAAGGTGGGGGCTATTTATCAAGTTTAACCGATGGAAATAACAAAGAATGTAATGGATATGTAAAATTATTAAAAACTGGTAATCAAGTTGCATATATAAGTTGTCCAGATTATAAAACAGAAGGCTATAATAAAGATAATGAGTAAAAGAATAATGATAGTATGGGGCATGTTAATCTTCTTAATGTGCACTGCACTTTTATTAATTGGTTTTAAATATAAAGATACTGATTATATGAAACTTGAAATTGATTTAAGGACTGCAACAAAAGCATATATGAAAAAAAATAATTTAAATCCTAAAATAAGTGAATCAGTAAAAATATTTATAGATGAACTTATTAATGATAATTATGTAAATGAAGAATCTGCTAAAAAATATTGTGTTAAAAGTATTACATATTCTAACGGAATATTAGTAGATGACTATAAAATAGAAACAGATTGTGAAAATGAAGAGTGATCTTCATTTTTATATTGAATAAATACTTATAGTTTGATAGAATGTTTACATAAAGGAGTGTGAATAATATGTTAAGTGCCAAAGTGATAGCAGAATATTTTTTATCTAAAGATAAAAATAATAAAGTATTTAATAATAAAGTTGTTATTTATAATAATAGAAAATCATATGAAGGCAATATAAGATTAAATAAATATTTGTTTTTTTCACAAATTGTTTATATGGCAAAATATGGTAAAAAATTAATAAAAGATGATTTTTGTGCTTATGATAATGGACCTGTTGTTGAAGAAATAATGAATAATTTTAAAACACTAAAAAAAGATAATTCATCTTTAAATATAGATGATAATATTAAAATATTTTTAGATAAAATATATCTAGCTTTAGAAAATGCAACTTATGAAGAATTAATAGATATATCTCATGAAGATCCAGAATGGATAAATTTAAGCAATGATACATATAATGCTCCAGTTATGAATTTAGAAAAAAATATAGAAGAATATAAAAAAAGATATAAAGGGTTAATTGAAGCATTAAAATTATGATTAATGACCTTAAAATAGGGCAAGTATTATGGCTTAAAGTAAAATATCAGACTGATAAATTTGGAAGTGTTACTCATCCAATGTTGATATCTAAAATAGAAGACAATTATATTGAGGTTATAGCATTAGATAAGACAGCAGGAAAAATGCATAATTTATTTAGAGTATATAATAATATATCAATGTAGAAAATCCTAGAGAAACAGTAATATATGAAGATAGTTATGCACAGTTTAATACAAAAATAATATTAGAAAATTTTGCTGAACTTACATATTTTCGTAAAACAAAAGATACTTTATCTAAATTAAAATTAAAAGAAATTATTGATGAATATTATGAATATCAATCTAATAATGTTATAGATGAAAATAGAAAAGTTTATATGACAAAAGAAGAAATATTGTCACTAAATAAATTAGAAGTAAAAGTATAAATTTACTTTTATTTTTTTACTTTTATAGTATAATTAATATTGAAAGGAGTAACGATTATGTGGTTATTAGTAATTTTAATAATAATAGCAGTTATTTTAGTACTAAAAAGTATTGTACAAATTGATGAATATGAAAGGGGAGTTAAATTTTATCAAGGTAAATTTAGTAAAGTATTAGAACCTGGATGGAGAATTATTCTTCCAATAGTAGAATCATATAAAAAAGTAGATATTAGAACTAAAGTAGTAGATGTACCAGAACAAGATGCTATTACTAAAGATAATGTATCTGTTAGAATTAATGCAGTTATTTATTATAAAATATTTGATGCATCTAAAGCTATTTTAGAAGTAGAAAATTTCTATTATGCAGTAAGTCAACTAGCACAAACTACAATGAGAAATGCAGTTGGTTCTGTATCATTAGATGAATTATTATCAGAAAGAGAAAAATTATCAACTTCAATTTGTAAAATAATTGATGAAGCAACAGACCCATGGGGTATTAAAGTTGAAAATGTTGAATTAAAAGATGTAACACTTCCTGAAGATATGAAAAGAGTTATTGCTAAAGTAGCAGAAGCTGAAAGAGAAAAAGCTGCTGTTATTACAAAAGCACAAGGAGAAGTTGAAGCATCTAAAAATCTTGCAGAAGCTGCTAAAACTATGGCTACTACACCAGGAGCATTACATTTAAGAACATTATCTACAATTAATGATGTAAGCAGTGATCAATCAAATACTTTAATATTCTGTATTCCAATTGAAATGTTAGAATCATTTAAAGCAGGAAATGGTACAGTAGAAGCTGTAAAAAAATTAACTGAAAATATTAAAAAGTAATAAAAATAAAAAGTTTTTTTAGAACATATTTAATGGTTTGAAAAAACTTTTTTTTATTTGTTTTTGCTCTTGACATATATATATATATACTATAATTTAATGTGTAAAAAATATGAAAAGGAGAGAGAAAAATGAAGAAGAAATTTTTATTACTTATGTTTGTTTTTATGGTATTTTTATCAGTAGGAAATGTAAATGCTGAAGAAGATTGGAAGAAACATATTCCATTAGTAAAAAATGTTACTTATACTTCACAAGATGATAGTGTAAAAATAGATATACAAGAAAAATATTATATAGATGAAGTATTTGAATTGTTTGCTGAAACACTTGCTACCCCTGGTTATATAGTTACTGATATGGCAACAGATCAATTTTTACTTAAAGTAACAAGTGATGATATTACTAGTGATAAAGAAATTGAACTTACTTTTGAATTTGATGAGCAATATGAAGGTAGACCTGTATATATGATACAACTTGTTGAAGCTGATGGTAGTGATATTGATGTAGATCTTAGGGATTTAACTGATTTTGATTATGTTAAAGATGGAAAAATTACAGTAAAAGCAACATTAAAAGAATTAGCAAGTATTGCATTATATACTCGTGCAATAACACCAGATGGTACTTATATTCGTGATCATTACAAAATAAATAATCCAGATTACCCACAATATATATTTTCAGGTAAATTTAGTTTTACAGCAAAGAGTGCAGAAAATAATTTAAAAGGTCAATTTTCACCAGAAAATCCTTATATTAAAGACTATATAAAAGAAGCATATCCAGACACAACAGATTATAAAAACTTTATATGGGGATATTATAAAATTGAAAATCGTATTTCAGGTATTGATTTTAATGAAAATGTAGAAGACCTTACTATGACATTTGATGTAGGTAATGAATATAATGGAAAAGACATTTATGCAATATATTTTGGAAGAGAAAAGGCCAATAGCTATAAAGGGGTAAAAATAACTAAAAAATTAAAAGCAGAAAATGGAAAAGTAACATTAAATGCTGAATTATATGAAAAAAGTGAAATAGTATTATTTACAAAATTAGCAACAGAAGAGGAAACAGAAGAAAGTAAACCAACAACAACAGAAAAAACAATAGTTAAAAATGTAACATATACAACATCAGATCCTGAATTAGTAATTGAAGGTGAAGAATTAGAAACTAGTCAATACTTAAATGAAATGTATTCAAAAGTATATACAGAAAAAAATAAAGGAAATTTATTAGGATTATATGATTTTGAAGTAGTTAGTGGAGAAATAAAAAATAATGTAACATTAACATTTAATGTAGGAACTAAAAATAATGGAAAGACAGCAAGAATTGTACATAGAAAAGATAATGGAACATATGAAACATTTAAGAAAATAGTTAAAAAAGGAAAAGTATCAATAAGTGTAAATAGTTTATCACCATTTGTAGTATATATTGATAACACAACTAATCCACCAACATCATCAATGAATGTGTTTGGTTACTCAATGGTTTCATTAATTTCATTATTAACAATAATTTATTTAACAAATAGAAAGAGAAGAGAAGAATAAATCTTCTCTTTATTAACATTATGAAGAAAATTAAAATAATAAGAATAATAATATTGATATTAGCAATACTTATATTTTCATTTACAACATATAAAATAGTAATATTTATAAAAGATATAAAAGTAAATGAAAAGAAGAATAATGAACTTATAGAAGAAGTAAAAAAAGAAGAAGTAATAACAGAAGATGAAGAAGTAGAAGAAAAAATAACAATAGATTTTGATAAATTATTTAAAATAAATAAAGATATAATAGGATGGATAAAACATAATAAAATAGATTATCCAATACTACAATCAACAAATAATGAATATTATTTAACACACACTTATGATAAAAAAGTAAATCAAACAGGTAGTATTTTTATGGATTATAAGAATTCATATTTTAATGATAATAATGTTGTATTATATGGACATTCAATGTTAGATGGAAGTATGTTTGGATCATTAAGAGATATGTTAAAGAGTGATTATTTTAATAAAGAAGAAAATAATTATATAAAAATAATAACAATGGAAAATGTAGAATTAACATATCAAATATTTAGTTATTATATAATAGATGCAGAAGATTATTATATAACAACATCATTTAAAGATAATAATGAATTTAAGAAATTTGTAAATACTATAAAAAATAGAAGTAAAAAGAAATTTAATGTAAAAGTAGATGAAAATAGTAAAGTATTAACATTATCAACTTGTTATGGAACAGGGGAAACAAACCAAAGAAAAGTTGTACATGCAGTATTAGTTGAATAAATAGTTTTTTCGTTTTGAAAAAACTTTTTTATGTGTTATAATTATATAAAATTTATATTACTAAAATTATTAAGTTTAGGGGAATTATAATGAAAAATATTGATTCATTAGATAGATGGACATTTGGAATTGATACTGATAGATTAATTAATCTTGTTTTAGATGGTAAAAAGGTTGCTACGACATCATTATATGAAGAAAATGATTTATCTAAAGAAAATGATATATCTATATTAACAGATATAAATGATAAAAGTATTTGCTTAATAAAAACTAAAAAGGTTATTGTAACTGAGTTTAAAAATATTACTTGGGATTTAGCAAAATTAGAAGGTGAAACAGAAACATTAGATGAATGGAAAAAAGAACATATTGATTTTTTTAGTAAAATAGATTCTAATTTTAATGATAATACTAAAGTGGTGTTTGAAATATTTGAAGTAATAGAGAAACTTTAGATGGAGGATGTATGAAGATAATTGAATATGAAGATAAATATTTAGAAGATGTAAAAGATTTATTAGTAGAGCTTGAAGAATATATTTTATCAATAGATAAAGATGATTTAGATCAATTACATCATGAATATAGAGATAAAATGGCAGTTTTAGATTTAGAAAAAGTCTATAGTAATAATGGAAAATGTTTTATTGCAGTTGAAAATGATAAAGCAGTTGGTGTAATTATGGGATGTATATTTCCATATGATAAATATGATTATTTAGATTATAAATGTCCTAATAGAGGAGAAATTACAGAACTAGTTGTATCCAAAAATGTTAGAAGTAAAGGCATAGGTCATATGCTTATGGAAGAAATGGAAAAGTATTTTAAATCTTGTGGATGTGAATATGTTTTAGTAGATGTATTTGCATATAACGAAAATGCTATTAAGTTTTATGATAAGAATGATTATCATTCAAGAATGTATACACAAATAAAAAAATTAGAAAGATAATTAAAAATAGTTTATAGGAGTGATAAGTATGGATACAAGAATAGTTTTAACAGGAATATTAAAAGATAATGATGAATTTTTAATAGTAAAAAGAAATGAAAATGATGATTTATATCCAGGAGCTTGGGAATTTCCAGGTGGACATTTAGAAAATGGAGAAACATTAAAAGATGGATTAAGAAGAGAATTATATGAAGAAATAGGTTTTAATGAAGATTTTGATCCAATTATAACTCATTACTATGATGAAATTGAAAATGAAGATGGTAAATTAAGTCATAATTTAGAAATAGATTTTATTATAAATGTTAATAAATCATCAGTAAAAATTACATTAAGTAATGAACATTGTGATTATAAATGGGTTAATAAGAATAGTGAATTATTTGATGATTTTATTAAAAATAAATTATCAAATATAAATTAATGTGAGGTGATTATTAAAATGAAAGAAATAATTTATAATTATGATTATTTAAAAGATGAGGATATAACTGAGGTTGTTGTAAGAACTAAAGCTTTAATTATTAATAATGGAAATATATTATTAGGTAATGAAAATGATACTTATCAATTTCCAGGTGGTCATTTAGAAGAAAACGAAACTTTTGAAGAATGCTTAAAGAGAGAAGTTTTAGAAGAAACAGGTATTGAAATTGAAAATAATGAGATAAAAAGACCTTTTATGAAAGTTACATATTTAAATAAAGATTGGCCAGAAGCTGGAAAAAATAGAAAGTGTGAAATATATTATTATTTAATTGAAACTAGTAAAACTCCAGATATGAGTAAAGTAAAATATACTGAACATGAAAAACAAGGTAATTTTAGGGTTGACTCTATTCCTTTAAATGAATCAATAACTGTTATAGAAAATAATATTCCAAAAAATGAAAAAAATAAAGTTATAGCACCAGATATGATAATGGCTATAACAGAATATTTACATCAATGTGAAGAATAAATCATTTAATTTGGTTTTATTTAAATATTAATAAAAATATGATATAATACATGTTAATATTAAGTGTTGATTAGCAATTAGTAGTTTATACACATTTTAAATAGAGAGTTTATATATGGTGGAAATAAACAAAAAGTGTATAAATGAATTACAATGTTATGAACTTAATCGGATAATTCCGTTAAAAGAATGAGTGCTTGTAATAACAAGAAATAAGGTGGTACCACGGATAATATTTTCGTCCTTTTAGAAAATATTATCTTTTTTTTATAAAAGAGAGGAAAAAAATATGACAAAAGAAGAAAAAATTGAATTAATAATAAGAAGAGCAGTTCAAATATTTAATGAAGATTCATTAAGAAAGAAATTATTAAGTGGTAAAAAATTAGTTGTAAAATTTGGTGCTGATCCATCAAGACCGGACTTACATTTAGGACATACTGTTTCCCTAAGACTATTAAAAGATTTACAAGACTTAGGTCATGAAATAGTTTTTGTAATAGGAGATTTTACTGCAATGATAGGTGATCCATCTGGTAGAAGTAAAACAAGACCAGCACTTACATTTGAAGAAACAAGAAAAAGTGGAGAAACATATTTTAATCAAGTTACTAAGATTTTAGATCCATCAAAAACTAAAATTGTTTATAATAGTGAATGGTTATCTAAAATGAATTTTAATGATGTATTAGAATTAACAGGAAAATATACAGTGGCTAGAATTCTTGAAAGAGATGATTTTGCAAATAGATTTAAAAATAATATACCAATAGGTATTCATGAATTTATGTATCCACTTATGCAAGGCTATGATTCTGTTGCTTTAAATGCTGATATTGAAATAGGTGGAACAGATCAAACTTTCAATTTACTAGTAGGTCGTGAACTCCAAAAAGATTATGGACAAGAATCACAAGATGTAATAGTTTTACCATTACTTATAGGATTAGATGGTAAAGAAAAAATGTCTAAATCATTAGATAATTATATTGGCATTGATGAGTCCCCTAATGTAATGTATGAAAAAGCAATGAAAATACCAGATAATATATTATTTGAATATTTTAAATTAACTACTGATATTAATTTAGATGATATTAAAAAAATAATAGATGAAGATATAATTTTAGCACATAAAAAATATGCAGAAGAAATTATAAAAATGTATCATGGTGAAGAATACATTAAGAATGCTGAAGAAAGATACAATAGTATTGCAAAAGGTGGAGTTCCAAAAGATATAGAAATATTTGAAATTGAACATAAATTAGTAGATGATGGAATTTTTTTAACTGATTTATTAATGACATCAGGCATGGTACCATCTAAATCTGAAGGAAGAAGATTGATAGAACAAAATGGAATTAGTGTAAATGGTACAAAAGAAAATAATATAAATACTATTATTACTATTGAAAACTTTAATAATAATGAATTAGTTATTCAAAAAGGAAAGAAAAACTTTAAAAAAATTGTTATAAAATAATATATAATTATAATTGGGAGGTCTAATGGAATTTGATAATCTAAAACAATTAATGGTTAGTGATTTAATATATTTGTATGATATTACTAATGATATGAAATATTATAATGAAATAAAAGAAAGAATTCTATTTTGTGGTTTTAATATTAATATGGTGGATTTATTAATAAATTTTGAAAATGAAATAATAAGTTTAAAGAAAGAAAAATATGATAAACCAGTAAAAGAAAAACATTGGATTATTGGTAAAAAGAATAATGAGCATATATTTTTAAATCCTGATGATTATATGTATGATCCAGAAAATATTAATCCTAAAACTTTATTGCTATCTGAAACTCAAGTAATACTTGATGAAGCTGTATTCCTTACATATTCAAGAAAAATAATGAATTATAAAGCAAAAGATGAAATTTTTAATTTATCACAGGAAAATCAAGATAATTGGTTATTTTATGAATTTAAAAATAGAATGGAATATTTATGTAGATGTGCAGATCATATAATTGATGGACCTAAACAAGCACTTTATAATGAAAAAACTGGTATTTTTTATGATAATGAAATGCAAATATGTATGTCTAGATGGCCTGTAGATATTTCTTCAAGAAAATTTACTCCATATACTGAAGAGTATTTTGATTAGATAATTAAGTATAAGTTTTTTTATAAATCATATATTTTAATGGGTGATTTAATGAAAAAACTTTTTTTATTTATATTTTCATTTTTATGTTTATTTTTAATTAATATTAAAGCTGCATACTATACAGGAGATGAAAATGTAAATAGTAATGTTGATAGTAGTAATACAGTAAATGATGTAACTTATGAAAATAATGATAAAACAGATGATAAAAATACGACTTCTAACCAAGTAGATTTAGCTAAAAATGCTGCCTCTGCTATACTAATAGAAGTATCAACTGGTAAAATACTTTATTCAAAAGATAAAGATGCTAAAAGAAGTCCTGCTAGTATGACTAAAATAATGACATTATTACTTGCTATGGAACAAATTGAAAAAGGAAATATTAAACTTGATGATATGGTAAGAATATCTAAGAATGCTGCTTCTATGGGTGGTACTCAAATATTTGTAGAAGAAGGAAGTAGTGTAAAAGTAGAAACTTTACTTAAAGGAATTGGGATTGCTTCTGCTAATGATGCAGCAGTAGCAATGGCTGAATATATTGGTGGAACAGAAGAAAATTTTGTTAAAATGATGAATGATAGAGCAAAAGAATTAGGTTGTAAAAATACTAATTTTAAAAATCCACATGGACTTGATGAAGAAGGACACTATACAACTGCATATGATTTATCACTAATAGCAAGAGAACTTGTAAAATATCCACTTGCATTAAAAATAACAAGTACTTATGAAGATTATATAGAAGTATCTGGAGAAAATCATTGGCTTGTTAATACAAATACATTAGTTAGATTTTATAGTGGAATAGATGGACTAAAAACTGGTTATACAGATAATGCTAAATATTGTTTAACAGCTACTATGGAAAAAAATAATATGAGACTTCTTAGTATAGTAATGGGAGAGGATGAAAAAGAAAAAAGAAATGAAGATACAATATCAATGATGGAATATGGATTTAGTATGTATGGTAGTAAAAATTTATTAAATAAAGATAAATTTGTTGAAACAATGGTTATTGATAATGCTTATAATAGAGAAGTAAAATATTATTTAGATAAAGATGTAAGTATTATCGCAGATAAAAATTCAAAAGATATAAAATATAATATTGAAAAAGAATTTTATGATGTTAAAGCTCCACTTAAAAAGAATGATAAAATTGGGAAACTTGTATTAACTTATGATGGAAATACTTATGAATATGATTTAATAGTAAAAGAAGATGTTAAAAAAGCATCATTTATGAAAGTATTTAGTAATTTATTATCAGATATAATTAGTGGAGTTAAGTTAAAATAGTATGTTATTCATACTTTTTTAATTTGTATAGTATTTTTAAATAAATTATGCTAAAATATTTTAAATAAAAAACATTGATATTTATACAAATAATACTTGTATAAATACATTGATTATGAGGAGTAGAAGTTATGTTAAAAGCAGAATTAACACCAAATTATGCAGGAGTTACAATTAGTGGAGATTATGATGATTTAAATTTTTTATATGATTCTATAAACTATTTAATAGTTGAAGATGCAAATAGTTTAGAAGAAGATATAATGAGAAATCATTTATATGGTTTTTTATATGATGTAAGACATGCTTATCAGGGACAAAGAGATATTGAACTAAATGATAATAGTTTAGATGATTATATAAGGGAAGAGTATGGATTAAAACATAAAGATATAACCGACAAAAATTTATATTTTAAATTTAATTATTTATTACCAGATTTAATTTTAGATATGATTTTAATAAAACATTTTATAAAAAAAGTAAACAAAAAATATAGAGATGAGTATAACTATTATATAAATATGGTAAATTATTTTTATTCAATTGTTTTACATTCATTACAAGGTTTTCTTACTGAAATTCAATTTAATAAAGTAAAAAATGGATTAAAGGGTTCTCATATAATAGAAGCATCTTTTATTCCACAATGGTTTGAAATTATTTCAGTTGATTATGCTAATATGTCAAAAAAATTAAGAAAAAAAGAGTTTATGCATATAGTCAGTGCTATATATGATTATTATTTATATGAAAGCTATTTTGAAATAAAAAAGGATGTTGAAAACGAATGTAAAAAATCAAATTGTACAATAGATTGTTTACATTATAATAAATATCCAGAAACTATTGAATGGTAATATTTTTAGATTAAATTATAAAATATGCAAAAAATATGCAAAAAATAAATAATAAATTTTAAAAATGTTGATTTTAAATGAAAAAATGCATATAATATGTTTGAAGGAAGTGATATTATATGTTAGTTGAATTTAGTGTGGCCAATTTTTTTTCTTTTAAAAATAAGAATACTTTTTCAATGTTAGCATCTACTGATAATTTATTAAAAGATAATTATATAAATGTTAAAAATGAAAAAATATTAAAAACGACAGCAATATATGGTGCAAATGCATCAGGAAAAAGTAATTTATTTAAAATACTTGCTCTAGTAAGTCAAATGATAAGAAATTCAAATTTTTTAACACCAAATATGACATTACCAATTATACCATTTAAATTAGATAAAAATTCTGTAAATAGACCAAGTGAATTTGAAATTAAATTTGTTGTAAATAAAACAAGGTATTTATATGGATTTAAAGCAGATAAAAATAATATCTATGAAGAATATTTAATTTATTATCCAAATGGAAGACCTGTTAATATATTTAAACGTCATAATATAAATGAATATTCTTTTGCTAATGACAAAAAATTTTTAAATGATATAAAAAATAAAAACACAAATAATAAATTTTTCTTATCAACTGCTACTAATTGGAATTATGATAAAGTGATGCCAGCATATAATTTTTTAACTGATAATTTAGGAGTAGTTCTTAATTTTGAACAGTTGAGAAATTATTCTTATAACAAATATTTTAATGACAAAAATAAAAATTTAGAAAAATTTGCTTTAAAATTTTTAAAAGAAGCAGATTTTAATGTTACAGGTTATAGTATAATAAAAGAAAATTTAAGTGAAGATACTTATAAATCTCTTCCAAATTTAGTTAAAAATTTTATTCCTGATAATACAGAATTTTATAAAGTAAATACTAAACATATAATTCAAAATAAAGAATTTGAATTTGATATATCAGAAGAATCATTAGGAACACAGATTATATTTTCTTTTATTCCTGTTATAAAAGATGTTTTAGATAATGGAAAAGTTTTAATTATAGACGAATTTGATAGAAGCTTACATCCATTTATGGTTAAATATATAGTTAGTTTTTTTAATAATTCAAGTATAAATAAAAAAGGAGCACAATTAATATTTAATACAAATGATACTAATTTACTTGATCTTGAATTATTAAGAAGAGATCAAATATGGTTTACTGAAAAAAATTATAAAGATGGATCTAGTGAAATATATCCATTAGATGATTTTTCTGTAAGAAATACAGAAAATATAGAAAGAGGTTATTTATTAGGTAGATATGGTGCTATTCCCTTTTTAACATTTAATTATGAAAATTTTAAGGAATAAATTAATTATGAATGACAGATTAAGAGACAAACAAAATCGTAAAACAAAAAGGGTAATATTAGTTTCTTTTGAAGGAAAAAATAAAACAGAAAATATTTACTTAAATAATTATGCAAATAGAGATAATAATTATAATATAAAAATAGTTTATGGAAATGAAACAGATCCAATTAATTTAGTAAATCAAACAATAAAAAAAATAAAAGACTTGGAATTAGATTTAACTTATGATGTAGCTTATTGTATTTTTGATACAGATGTAGATAAAAATAAAGAAAAATCAATTGAAGAAGCAATTAGTATAGCTAATGAAAATAATATAATTCCAATTATTTCTAATCCATGTGTAGAAATTTGGTTTTTATTGCATTATGAATATACAACTTCTAAAATGAATAATAATGAAGTTATAAATAGATTAAAGAGATATAATTCTCATTATAAAAAAAGTTATAATATTTATAAAGATATTGAATTAAAAACAGAAATTGCGATAAAAAATGCAAAAAAATTAGAAAAAGAACATATTAAAAATAATATCAAACTACAAAGTTTAGAATCAAACCCTTATACTGAAATTTATAAAGTAGTAGAAGAATTAAAGAAAAAGTAAAATAGCTTTCAATTTAATTCTTTTTTTTCCATTTATTTCTTGCATAAAATTAAATAAATTATATCAATTTTAGAAGATTTATGTTAAAATATAATTAAATTAAAGGAGTTTGAGAGGTAGTGTTATGAAAAAAATATTTACAGGGATTTTATTATTCTTATGTTCATTTATGATTATAAATGCAGAAGAATTAGATTTTAATGTTAGTAGTAATAAAATTAATAAAGGAGATAATTTAAGTATTTATATTGAACCATATGATGGAAATATAAATGTTACTTATGATAAAAATATATTTGAAGAAATTGATGCAAGTAATATTAAAAGTGCACAAGTAAATTCTTATGAAAATAATACTTTTCATTTAAATGATAAAAGTAGTATACAAATAAATTTAAAAGTAAAAGATACCGCTAAAAAAGGAAAAACTACTATAGTAGTAAATTATGGAAATGAAAGTTTATCTAAAGATATAAATATAGATAAGAATAATTCAAGTATTTTTATAATATTTGGATTAATTAGTGTTGCTTTAATAATTTGTGGAATTGTTTATTATAATAAAAATAAAATTAGTATTAAAAAAGAACAAATTATTATATTATCAGTTATATCAGTATTAGCAGTTTTATCATTAATATTATGTATTGTTAATTTAAATATTAATTTAAGTAAAAAAGAAGATGTTAATTATAAATTCTTAATTGATAATAAAATAGATGATAATGATGATAATGAAAATAACGAAAATAATAATGAGAATAATAATAACACTGAAAATAATGAAAATGATAATAATGTAGAAACTGAAGAAAAAGAAGAAGTAGTAAAAAAACCTGTAAGTGTTAACTATAAAGTTGATTTAAAAACATTTACTACAGATATAAAAACAATAGCAAAGAATAATGATGTGATGATAACTTTTTCTGCTAGTGTTAGTCCTAATAAAGATATAAAATCAGTTGTTATAAATAATAAAACTTATATCGTTAAAAAAGTAGGTAAAAATTATCAAGTTGTTATTAGTTCTTTAGATAAATATGGAAATCAAAAGTATACAATTACTCATGTTATTCTTAAAAATGGTAAAAAGATAAAAGTAACAAATAAAAATATAGAAATATATGTATTAAAAACAGAACCAAGTATTGAAAATGTTAATATTGATAAAAGACAAGAAATACCAGTTCTAAGTTTTGATGTAGAAGATATTGATAATACGGTTATATCAGGTAAAGTAGTAATGATGGAAGTAAATAAAATGCCATTACTAATTAATAATATTGGTAGAATAAGTACTGATATAACAAATAATAATGAAAATATTTTATTAGAAGAAAGTATTAAAGTAGGTCATAATACATTTAAAGTTCCTAATTTAAAAGAAGGTATGAGTTATAATTTAGAAATAACTTTAGAATATAGTTTAAGTGAAAATAAAGAAGATGTAAATTATTTAGATGAATTAGAAGAGAATAAAGAAGAATTATTTGAAAGAGAATATAATTTTAAATTAATAGATGAAGAAATAACTAGTATTGTTACTTCAAATGATACTTTAAATTTATCATTTAAAAATGGTGAATATTCATATAAAGATTTAGAGAAAATAACTATTGATGGTAAAGAATACAATTTAGTTAAAAATGAAGATACATATTCAGTTAAAGATATTGATAAATGTAAAACTAAAGGTAAATGCAAGCTACATATTACTAGTGTAAAAGTAATTACTGAAAATGGAGTTATAAAAGAAATACCATGTGACTATAAAATAGATTATATTTATTTAAAAGAAAAACCAACTATTGAAAACTTTACAACTACATATAATGATAATAAATTAACAGGAAATTATATAGTTAATGATATAGATGATACTATTGAATCTGGATTACTTACATTTGAGGGTCCAAGTGATACTAAGAGTATTGAACTTACAAAAGAAGAATTAAAATCAAATACATTTACAAAAGAAGTTAATTTTGAAAAATCTGGAGATTATAAAGTAACACTTACTTTAATTTATGATCTAGGAGATACAAATAAACTAAATGATGTAAAAATAGAAAGTTCAAATTTAGTACATCAAAATATTACTGCAGTTATTAAAAATATAAATGTACAAGAAAAAGTTGCTCGTGGAAGTAAAGCAGCCGTATACTTTACAATTGAATCTAATACAGATGAAACCGTACAAAGCATTACAATAGATAATAAAGTATATAATTTAGAAAAACAATCCAATGGAACTTATAAAGCAACCGTAGATGTTCCAGAATCTGGTAGTGGACTTACAAGAGTACTAAAAGCAACTAAATTAACATATTCAAAAGAAGAAATTACTATTAATAATGATATAGTAGTAGAAATATTAAAATTAGTACCCCGTATTAATACATTTACATTATCTGCATTAGGTGGACAAATATATGGAGAGTTTACATTAAATGATGTAGATACTGCAGTAATTGCCGTAAAATATACTATTAATGGAGTTACAAGAGAAATTACTTCTGATGAATTTAAATCTTTAAAATTTAGAGATAATGAAGTTAGAACCGCAGGTAATTATGAAGTAACATTAACATTAATTTATGATTTAGGAAATGGAATAGCAAAGACTGATATAAGTACAAAAGAAAATGTAAAAGTTGAAGTAGATGCTAATATTACCGAATCTGTTGTTAACCCAGAGTATGTTCAGAAAGGTGAAAGTATTACAATTACTTATACAGTAAAAGATAATACTGATAGTGAACTTTCTAAAATAAATATTAATGGAACTGATTATACTGTAAATTCACTTGGAAATGATAAATATACCGTAAGTATTGATATAGCAGAAGATGAAGCATCAGGTAAAAAAGAATTTACTGCAACTACATTAACTTATGCTGATGGTGAAACATTTACTCATAGTAATGTATGTAGTGTTACAGTATTAAAAGAAGAACCTACTATTGGTGAAACATTAAGTACAAATTATGATAAATCAGCAAAAACATTAACAGGAAATATTAGTGTTAGTGAAACTGAAGATACAATAGTTAATGCTACACTTACAATAACTGGACCTTGTTTTAGTAAACCTTATGTAGCTACAATATCAAAAATTGATTTATTAAATGGTACATTTAAAATTGAAAATTTAGAATTATCTAAAATGGGAGATTACACTATATCATTAGTAGTTACTTATAATTTAGGTGAAAAAGATATAGAAACTACTGCTAGAACATCAACAGTACATATTGATTTAGAATCTAAAATTATTACCGTAACAGCACCATCTGTAATTAATAAAAATCAAAATAAATCTATTGAGTTAGTTTATAAAATAGAAGATAATACTGATATTAAAGTATATAAAATGAAAATAAATGATGAAGTAAAATTTATTAATAATAGTAGTTCTGATGATACATACAAAGCAATAATTTCTCTTAAAGATAATAATTATGGTATGCATACAATTACTACAAGTGCATTAATATATAGTATAAATCAAAGTGATACAGAAATAGCAGTTAGTAAAGAAACACAAGTATATGTATTAAAAGATAAACCAGAATTAGAAAATATAACATATAATTATGAAGCAGACACATTATATGCAAATTTAAGTATAACTGATAATGATAATTCTAAAACTTCTACTAATATAACATTTACAAAAGGTGAAGATACTAAAACGGTTACTTCTACTGATAATAAGATAGATATAAGCTCTTTAGAAAATGGTAAATATAATGTTAAAGTAGAAATTAATTATGATTTAGATGAAGAAAATAGTTTTGATGGTTCAACTGGAGTAATTACAAAAGAATATAAAGATGTTAATATAATAACAAACTATAATCCAACAATTGAATCATTTGAATTATATGATATTACAGAAGATACTGTTAAATTAAAAGCTAAAATTATTAATGATACAGAAAGTCAAATAACAAATGTAAAATTAAATAATGAATCATATGAAGTAACATCATTTACAAAATTAGATGGTAGTGATAATGAATATATAATAGAATTAATAAACCCAAGTGAAAGAGTAGAACTTAATATAACTAGTATAATATTTGACACAGGATATGAAAAAACAATTACTTCTTCTGGTGTATTAATAAACAAAAAAACTCCAACTGCAACAGTAAAAACACAAATAGTTGATGAAAATAAAGTAAAGGTAACAATTAATACAACTGATGATGATAAAACTTTAGATAAAGAAAATTATTATGCTGTTCTTAAAACAAAAGATACTGATGAAGAAATAGAAAGAATAAAAATATCTGATCAAACAGAAATTACTTTTACTAAATCATTAGAAGGCACTGTTAATTATAAAGTTGAAATAAGTGCAAATTATAATTTAGTAGATGGAGAAACTCATATTAATGAATTGCTTGCAACTTCTAGTGAAAATTTAATTATTCCAGCTAAAATTACTTATAAAAGTATGTCTTTACCAACAAGTTATTCACATACAAATAATAAAGAATTTACTATAAAATTTAATTTTGAATCAAATGTAAATTTAGTTAAAAATAATGTATTAAACACAATAAAAATTCATACTAGTGAATATGATCCAAATACTGATGGATTAACTGATAATAGTAAAGATGGTAAAAACTATGTAAAAGTTAATATTGATGATAAAGATGAAGACTATACTATAAATTGTACAAGTTCTACAAAAAGAGAAGATGAAGATATTTATGATTCAGAATGTAAAATTTCTTATGTAGTAGTTGGTCAAAGTTCAGTTATTAAAGTTAAACCAATTTCTTATACTTATAATGATAGTTCACAAAAAATGAGTCCAACTCTAACGGCAATAGATGGTGGTGAAACTAAATTGATTGATGTTGTAAAATGGCATCCAAGCTTTAAATATTCCATTGAAAATGAATATAAAGAAACTGGAGGAAAAATAATATTTAGATTTAAATTTTTAGAAGATGTAAGTATGTTAGAACCATTTAAAGATAATGTATATTTAAAATTTGAATATGGTTTAGAAAGACAAGAATTTAATCAAGAACTAGTAGCAAATCATGAATATACAGTAACATTTGATAATGTAAAACCTGGTCCAGGAAAAAGATTTGTAGTATCAGCATACTTTGATCAATATCATGGAGATATTGTAAATAAAAATACAACAAGAGAAAAAGAAATAACAATAGCTTCATTTATACATTCCTATTATGATCAAAAAGAACCTGCTTTAAATAACATAAAATTAGTTAGTGAAGAAGGCGATGATATTAATGAATTAATAGAAGGGGAACAAGCAAAATTATCATTTGAAATAGATGGAAGCAATTATAATCCAACTGAAATGACAATAACAATAGATGATAATAATACTCAAAAATATAATGTAGTTTCAGATTCAAAAGGTGGATATGTAACAGAGGGTTATTTACCTGAATTATCTTCTGGAACACATAAAATTAAAATAACTAATTTAACTGTGAAGAGTATATCATATTCTGTTACTAAAAATAATGAAATAGAAGTAACCGTAAAACCAACAGGAACAGGTATTTCTCTTTCAATTCCAAATAAAACATTTGATTTAAAAACTAATCAAAAATTAATATTTGAAAATAAAGAAAATAATAGAGTAACAAATAAAGAAATTAATACAGAAATATTAAAAAAAGAAAATTCAAATGTTGAAAATATTGAAGAAAATAATTTAACTAAAAAAGAAGAGAGTAATGCAAATGAATCTATTAGTGTAGAAGATACTTCTATTGATACAACTGAAAACTTAGCTAAAGAAGATTCTATAGAAATTGAAGAAAATAGTAGTGAGAATCAAGAAAAAATATTACCTGAAGTAGAAACTAAAGATTTAGAAGAAACTGAAACTACTGATTCTAAAGAAACAGAATCAAAAGAAGAAATAATTGAAGAAGAACAAAATAAAATAGAAGTAAATGAACCTATAATAGAAGAAACAAAGACTATTTCAGAATTAAATGAAGACTGTAATAATTAAAATTACAGTCTTTTAAAAATTAAAACATTTAAATTAATATAAGGAGTGAAAATGAAAAAAAGAGTTAGTTCTAGAGGAATTATAATTGAAGATGAAAAAGTATATTTAATGTTTAGAAGAAAAAGAAATAATGATGGTACTTTTAAAGAATATTATGTAATTCCAGGTGGAGGAATTGAAGAAAATGAAACATTAGAAGAAAATTTAATTAGAGAAATGAAAGAAGAATTTTCTGTTGATGTAAAAATAGAAGGTTATTTAGGAAAAGATGAAGGAGAAGAATCTATTGCTAACTTTTATAGTTGTTCTATTATAAGTGGAATACCAACATTAGGTGGAGAAGAATTAGAAAAGTGTACAGAAAATAATTATTATGAGATAAGAAAAATATCATTAAAAGATTTAGATAATATTAATTTATTAGGAAAAGATATGATTTTAAAAGCTTATAATAAAGAATTTATACATAGGTCATAATAAAAATTATGACTTTTTAATTTACCAAATTATTCCAAATTAATTTGCTAAAAATTACTATTTTAATAAATTTATAATTGCTCACAATAATTTTAGAAGGTAAGAAAGATAGTGCCAATAATTGCTTTCTTACTTCATAATTATGAAAGGAGAGCTATGAAAAAGACATTAGTTACTATTGCAATGGTTTTATTTGTAAGTGTATTTTTTACTACAAGTATTTTTGCAGCTGCTAACTTTGGTAAAGTAACTGATATATCTGCTAAAGATTCAGCAACTATAACTGGTGAAGTTAAAATTGATGGAAATGAAACAGATAATGTTACTATTACATATGATGCAGCTACATTAAAAATCCTAGAAGGAACTGGCCCTGAAAATGGTAATAGACCAGCA
This sequence comes from uncultured Bacilli bacterium, assembly GCA_947628895.1. Taxonomy (GTDB): domain Bacteria; phylum Bacillota_I; class Bacilli_A; order RF39; family UBA660; genus CAG-1000. The sequence continues at coordinate 1,337 of CANRBS010000018.1, read as the reverse complement.
GGTTATGCTTGGCTTGGATTTAATATTACTAAACCAGATAGTGTTAGTCCAAAACAAGGTACTGCTAAATATAGAGTAAATAATAGTGAACCTGAAGATTATACAGATGGTAACTATTATTTTGGTATTAATAAAGATAAATTAATTCAGGCAGTTACAAATAGTAAAAATATAGAATATACTTATGAATTTGACTGGGATAATGATGGAGACTATGATCAAACAGTTACAGCTGTTGTACAACCTTCTAAAGTTACATTAAATGCTACAGAAGGTCAAACATTATGGACTCCAGCAAATGTTGCAGATTATGCACCCGCAGAAGCTCCTAAAACTGGTGATACTTTCCCAATAGCACTATTTGGAATTTTATCACTTTTAGTAGCATCAGGTGTATATTCAGTTAAATTTGCAAAACAAAATTAATATTTAATAAAATAGGAGTTTTAAATTCCTATTTTATTAATTTATAATGGGTGAAAAAAATGAAAAATAAAAAATTTATAATTTCTTTTACAGTTTTTATTATTTCTATTATATTATTAGTAAGTTATTTTATATATAATAAAAAATCATATCATCAACCAGAAATAGCTAGTAATATTATAGAAGAAGATACAATAATAGAAACTGTAAAAGAAGAAAATTTAGAAAAAGAAGAAACTGAAAAAAAATTAAAAGAAATAAATGATTTATATAAAAAAAATAATGATTTAGTAGGATGGTTAGAAATAGATAATACAACTACTAGTTATCCTGTTATGTATACTAGTGGGGAAGACTATTATTTATATAGAGATTTTTATAAAAAATACTATAAACCAGGTTCTTTATATGTTGATAAAAATAATGAAGTAAGTAGAAGAGATATAAATTTAATAATACATGGACATAATATGAAAAATGGAACTATGTTTGGTTTACTTCCAAGATATAAAAAAGAAGATTATTATAAAGAACATAAAACATTTACATTTTATACTTTAGATGAAAAACAAGAATATGAAGTAATAGCGGTATTTTTATCTAAAATATATACTGTTATTGATGATGAGTATAAATATTATAAATTTTTAAATACAACAGACGAAGAAGAATATAATGAATATATAGATTTTATAAAAGAAAATTCACTTTATGATATAGAGCTCTCTGCTAAGTATCCAGAAGAATTAATAACTCTTTCAACATGTGATTATACACAAACTAATGGTAGACTTGTAATAGTTGGAAAGAGAATAAAATAATTCTTTTTTTTATAAAGGTTGTGTTAAACATTATGACTGATAATGATATTCGGCATAAGCGATATTTAAATCAATAGGCATTTTAGATAT
>CANRBS010000017.1 GCA_947628895.1 uncultured Bacilli bacterium | reverse complement strand
AAAACCTTATTTAATTAAAAAGAGAGCTAATTTTTTATAATGCTCTCGTTTTGACATGACTTAGTCTGAATAGTTACCTTTTTTATTCTTATATTAAAGTATATATTTTACACTATTAAATTTTTTCTATATAAAAAAAGAACTAATTAGTTCTTAAAAAATTTATTTTTTATATCTTATTAATTTTAAATAGTTGTAAATATTACTTTAGCCAATTTTTACCTTTTCTATCAAAATATACACCAGTTATTGTTTGACTAAGTGTGTTAGCCAAATCTTTATTTCTATTTTTTAATTGACTTTCATTAAATTTTTTTAATTTTGATACATCTTGAGTTAATTTATCAGCAGCTCGTTCCTTTAATTCAATTCTTTTTTTATCCCATTTATCATTTGAAATAGAAGAATTTAATTTTCTTGTAAGTAATGCAAAATTTCCAATTGTATCTAAATATGTATTATAAACTTTTTCCCATTTGTCTTTCCCACCTAAATTTTCTATCCACCAAGCTCCTTCTGGAGTATTTGCTTTTATTGTTTGAGGCATTAAATGTTCTACTGTAATATTATTATCAAATTCCTTAATTTCATAACCTTTTCTTCTAGCAAATTGATATAAAACAACTCTAGCATTTTTAACTATTAAATTTTTTGTTAAAGCCATTCTAAATTCTTCATCATCAGGATATTTACTAGCATCTGAGTCTTTATTATTTGAAAGTTCTTTGTGAATTGCAGTTAAAGTTAAATTAATATCTTTCTTATCAATTTTTTTCATAATATTTTTAATTTTAGAACTAAGTGCTCCTCCACCTGTTGAAGGAGAAACAATTCTATATCTAATCATAAATTCTAAAATTAATTCACATATATCATTTAATTTTTTTATATCATTTTCATATAATTCATCAAACAATTGAAAGAATAATGGATTTAAATCATCAGACCCTAATATGTTTAATAATTTAAAAGTTGTACTTAATTTATTTTGACTATCTGTAATCTCTTCATTAGTACATAATGAATAATTTAATTCACCAGCTAACTCTGAAAATTTATAGAACTTAGAATTTTCTATAATAGCAAAATATTTAGAATATTTGATCATATCATCTAGAATAACTTTATGCTCTTTTTCATCAAAAGCATCTTTAAATCTAAAATATACTTTATCATTTTGAATATCTTCAAATTTATATCTAATAATATAAGCTTTTGCAAATTTAGAAATATTTTTTTCCTCTACAATGTCTTCTACAATTTTCCATTTTTTATGTAAACTTTCTTGTTCTTTAATATTATCGGAAAAAAGTAAATAATTTCTGATTAAATCAGCTGGGCTTAATTCAACACCTGTTGAATTAAGCTTTTCAAATACATTTTGAACTTTTCTAATATCATAATTATTTAATTTAATTGCAACTGTTTCTAAATTTAATTTAATAAATTCATAGAATTTTGAAAATTTAAAATTTTCTTCTTGTAAATTTTTAAATATATTAACAAAAGTATTATACGAATTATATATATTTGATTTTTTATTTTCATCAATTTTTCTGTCCATTATTTCTTCAAAATCATCAATATCATTATAATTTTGTTTTAATTTGAATTTATATTTATTATTTTTATCATCATTTTTTATAAATTCTTCATCAATTTTTAAATTTGAGTTGCATACATCTCGTAATGCACAAAGTAATAAAAGAAGTGTTGTTATTCGTTGTTGACCATCAATTAATATAAATTCTGTAATACCAACATTAGCAGTATTTTCTGCATAATAAATAAAATTTCCAATATAGTAACTTTCTTTATTATCAAAGGCTTTTTTTATATCATTAAAAAGTAGACTACAATTTTCAGTTGACCAACTATAGTTTCTTTGAAATAAAGGTATTTTAAAGACTTGCTTTCCACTTACTAATGTTGAAAAATCACAATTTTTTACATTTTCAATAATATTCATAAATTTTACCTCTATTCTTTAATTAATTATAACATTTTCATATTGTTATTACAACATAGTCCATAGTTTACAAAAAATAAACAAAATTTATATTTTTTAAAAATTTTGAAGTGTTTTTAGTATGTATGGCTAATAATATAGTGAGGTGATAGAAAATGATTAATAACAACATTTTTAATAATATAATTGAATTAAAGAAAAAGTTTGAAATAATAAAAGAAAAAGGCTACATTGAAAACATTTATTTTAATGATAAAAATGGAGGAGCTGGTAAAACTTTTGAAAATTTATTAGGCCTTAAAAGAAATTATAGTCCTACTCCTGATTATAAAGGTATAGAAATTAAAACAAAATTATTTAATTCCAAATTTGATATTACTCTGTTTAGTATTATACCTAGTTATGATGGAAAACTAGATTGTGACATTGTTAAATATTTTGTTGACAATTTTGGATATGTTAAAGATACAGTAAGTGATAAAAATATTCTTTTTACTTATTGCTTTGCAACTTATTTAAATAAAGGAAATGGAAATTTTTATTTTTGGTTAAATGTTGATAGAAATACTAAAAGAATTTGGTTATATGTGTTTAATGAAAAATTACAAATAAAAGAAAAAAAGTTTTACTGGAGTTTTGAAACTTTACAAAAATGCCTAGATAAGAAATTAAAATATTTAGCATATATAAATGTTAACATTAAGAAAAATAATGATAGATATTTTTATAAATATGAAAATATTGAATTCTATTCTATTAAAAATTTTGATAATTTTCTTAAATTAATTGAAAATGGAAATATTTTTGTATGTTTGAATATTGGAAGATATAAATATGGAAAAAGAAAAGGAAATGTTTTTTATCATGGAACAAGATTTCTTATAAGAGAAGAAAAATTAAATAGATTATATGAAAAAATTGATTTTTAAAATATATTTATTAATATGCTGAAATAATCTCTAATATAAATATAGTAAATTTTCAAATTAAAAAAAGTTGACTTTATTTAAAATCAACATTTTTATTATTTAAATTGAAAAATTCAATTAATTTCTTTAAATGGTCGGGAAGACAGGATTTGAACCTGCAACCCCTTGGTCCCAAACCAAATGCTCTACCAAGTTGAGCCACTTCCCGATTTTTTCATCATATTAACTATAAATAGTTAAAAATAATGGTGCGCCCAAGAGGAGTTGAACCCCTAACCTTTTGATCCGTAGTCAAATGCTCTATCCAATTGAGCTATGAGCGCACTTTTGACCTTAAATCATAAAATGGTGGCTTCAGTTGGAATCGAACCAACGACACCAAGATTTTCAGTCTTGTGCTCTGCCAACTGAGCTATGAAGCCAAAAATAATGGCGGTTCGTATGGGACTTGAACCCATGATCTCCTGCGTGACAGGCAGGCGTGATAACCACTACACCAACGAACCACATTGGTTGCGGGAGATGGATTTGAACCAACGGCCTTTGGGTTATGAGCCCAACGAGCTACCAGACTGCTCTATCCCGCGATGTTATAAGTGTTTTTTTATAATTGGCGGAGGAAAAGGGATTCGAACCCCTGCGCCAATTTCTTGACCTCCCGGTTTTCAAGACCGGTCCCTTCAACCAGACTTGGGTATTCCTCCAAAAAAATCATTGGTGCCCCAGGCCAGACTTGAACTGGCACGAGCTTTTACACTCGCAGGATTTTAAGTCCTGTGCGTCTACCTATTCCGCCACTGAGGCACAATCTGGTGTCTCGCTGGAGATTTGAACTCCAGACCCCTTGATTAAAAGTCAAGTGCTCTACCGACTGAGCTAGCGAGACATTATTGTGTAATAAATTATGGTTGCCTCGGCTGGATTCGAACCAGCGGAATGCAAGAGTCAAAGTCTTGTGCCTTACCACTTGGCTACGAGGCAAAATTCAAGTGGTGGAGAGAGATGGAGTCGAACCATCGAACCCGAAGGAATAGATTTACAGTCTACCGCATTTGACCACTTTGCTATCTCTCCATAATTCTGGTGCCAGAAACAGGAATTGAACCCGTAACCTACTGATTACAAGTCAGTTGCTCTACCAATTGAGCTATTCTGGCAAAAAATAAATATGGTGGGCGATGAGAGACTCGAACTCCCGACCCCCTGCTTGTAAGGCAGATGCTCTAACCAACTGAGCTAATCGCCCATATTTTCTTTGTTGACGTTTATAAATATATCATTTATTATGTTAGATGTCAATATAAAAAATGATTTTTTATGGTGTTTTTGACATTTTTTCTAAATCTTTTAACTTTTCTTGTACCCATATATCTAGGTTTTCTTTTAATGGCATAAACCCTTTGCCTTTTTCCTGTAATCTATTTTGTCTTTTACTTTTTTGGTCATTTTGTTTAATAGATAATTTTAATTGTTTATTCTCTTCATCAATTTCTAATATTTTCGCATCTATTATATCTCCTAATATATACAATCTTTCTATATTATTTACAAATTTATTAGAAATTTCAGATATGTGTATTAATCCAACATAATCTGTATTAGTCTTTACAAAAACTCCATAATTAGTTATTCCAGTTACTTCGCATTGTACTATATCTCCAATATTATATTTTTTCATATTAATCACATCAAATTGATTATAACATATTTTTTAATTTTATTCACCTAACCAAGATATTAATTTAATTATTTTTACATTTTTAATCATATTTTGACAATTTATTAGCATATTATTATAATTTTTAATATTATTCAAAAATAAATTTAATTTATCTTCATCTTCATTACCTGCTAATATTTTTTTTATTAAATCAAAATAGATATTTGGATAAAGCATACTAGCAAAAAAATATACTTTTTCATATTCACTTGTACTTAATTTATTTATAATATTATCTATTTCATCATAGTCTATATTTTTGATATAAAAATTATATTTTACAAAGTTTGACAAATCGTACATTTTATTTACTTTTATAAAAATAAATGGATCTCCCAATTTACACAAATTATACATTTTATAACCAAATTTGTGACCTATTGAATCACTTCTTTCAATAATTTCATTTTCATAACTTGATAAAAGAGCTATTGCATTTTCAGCCAAACCTATAAAATAATTAATACTATTTTGAATTAAAGGATACTCTTGATTATATTCAATTAATTGTTTTTCAATTGTATCAACCTCTTCTTTCCATTCTTTTAAAATATTATATTCAGGTAAATCATTTTTTATATTACAAAATTTTAAAATATTATTTATATTAACATCATTTTCAAATGAATTTACTTTTAATAAAATAATATATTCATCATCTTTTTTTGTATAATATTTTTTCTCATTGTTTAATAAAAATGTATTAACTTTTATATTGCTATAATATAATTTATTCGTAATTTCAACTAATGTATCTAAATAACTTGTATTTCCTTTAAACTCTTTTATATAAATTTTTGTATCATTTATAAAAAAATATTTTTCTTCATTAGAATAAATTTTTTCTACTTTAATATTGTAATTTAAAAAAATAAAATTTTTCATATTAAATTATATGTCAAAATAAAAAAACTAGTCTCCTAGTTTTTTAAAATGTTGGTTGAATTGGTGCTGAATCAATAGCAGGTGGTTGCATAATTGATGGAGTTTCAAGAGGCATTTCCATTAAATTTGTTTCTGGAGTTTGAACAGATGGTGCAGGTGTATTATTTAAAACAGGTTGATCAATACTTGGTACACTTGCCATTGGAGTCTCTGATGCCAAACTTTCAATTTGAGCTGTTGCTTCATTCATTATATCATTTAAAGGATTGTTTAGTGTTTGCTCTTGTTCTTCAGTTTTTAATTCTTCAATATTATTTAAGCTATTATTATTCTCATATGTATTTTCTTTTTTATTAATTAAATTTTCTTTTATATTTTCTAAATCACTAAATGCTTCTTTAAATTTATTATAGCAATTGTTTATAGATTCAACTAAATCATCTGTAACTGATGATGGTTCAACATTGTTTTTCACACTTTCTTGATTTTCTTCACTTGATAAATCATTTACTGGTAAAGCAGTTTCTACTATAGGAGCTGATTGAGTATTTTCTTCTAAGGCATTATTCAATACAGGTTCTGTTTGTGCAAGTGGTTGTTCTTCTGTCATAGCAGCACTTGGTAGTGATGTTTCCTCAGGTGATACTGGTGTTGAAACTTGTGTTAAAGTTTCTTCAACTGGTACTGCTGCTGGAGCTACTAAAGTCGCATTTTCTTGTGGCATAGTAGGCATTTCTGTCATATTAGAATCCAATTTATGTTCTTCAAAAGAATTTTGTTTAGATAGTGGAGGAATTTCTCCTTCTAGTAAAGCTTTAGACACACCTATTGCTCTATACTCACCATTATTTACAAATGTTCCATTTTTTATTTCATTTATTTCTCCTGTCATTTTTATCACCTAACTTTCAACAATTTGTTTCATAGCTTGTTTTACTTTTTCCCAAACTTGATCATCTTTAATACCAACTAAGCTATATACTCCAGGTTCACTTTCTACATATTCTGATATATATATTTTGCTAACTCCTTCGCCAGCACTTTCTCCTTTTGATAGAATCACAAAATTTTTATTAATATCATTTATTTTAAATGCATTAACTAAATCTACTTCTTCCATAGTTCCATCCATATTTTTTATAGATATTTTGTTCATATGCACCCTCCTATTCTTATTTAATTTTAACACATAAAAAAATTAATATCAATTTTATTTCAAATTTTTATTAATTTTTTTACATAATATTACTAAATTCACAAATTTTTTTATTCTTTTATTCGTTCAAGTACAAAATACTTACAATCATAAGCACAATTTTCTTCAATATATTTATTTAAATTTTTATAATCATTTATTTTATTAAAAAATTTATTATTTTTATTATTAAATCCTTTTAATCTCAATTTTGAATATGCTATATCCCCTACTATGTAGTCATAATTTTCAAAATAAGAAGTATATTTTTCTAAAAAGATATCTTTATCAAATGCATCTCTATAATTTTTTATCAGTTTATATTTGTTCTTTTCTACTTCAATAATCATAATTTCACCTTCGTTAATACATTTATATTATATCATGATTTTATTACTAAATTCAAATAATCTTTTATTTGTTTTTGTGATTTAACATTTATTATTTTATGCCGAGGAAATTCATTGTTTTAGGTAGAATAATATACTGATACTTAATTGCAAAGTAACTTTTGTTGCTTTCCAAATAAAAAAGTATATTATTCTTGGTTCATAAAACAATGGAAGAATTGGAATAAATTAAGTTATACTTTATTTTACTTGTGAAATAGGATATGAAATATTGCCACCATAATATTCTGGAATTTTTCCTTGAATAATTTTACTATCAAGAAGTATTTTTTTTTGAGCATCGTAGCTTTCTGTTTTAAAAGGTAAAATCACCTGCACTTGTAAATTTATATTAAGAAACACTTCTATAATAGAACTATTTATTCCATATTCTTTTACTGATGTTTCTGTTTTATTATCAACACTTCCTAAAATTTCTATTTTAAAAGGTATTCTAGGACCAATATTAACTAAAACTGGAATATCATGTATAACTCCAATTGGTACATAATAAAGTAACTCTTTATCGCTCATATATTCAGTATCTAATTCATCATATTTATTTTCTTCTAACAATGTTATACTTTTTAAAATATTTTCTGTGCTTAAATATAAAATATCATTAATTTCTTTATTATTAAAATTTAAATTCACAATTTGACCATTATTATCTTTTTCTATTTCTATTAAATCCTCATATTCGTGCTCATATAATACTTCATTTATTGATTTATTTACAAGTACACTAACTATATTAGTTGATTTTCTTTTAGCATAATCAAGTAAAATTGGTTCACTTTTAAATGTAAATAGTTTTATTAATAAATAAGTTGCAACTAATACTAAAATAATTATACTTAAAATAACATCACTCTTTTTTATATTAAAAATTGTATTTGAATATGTTTTAAGATTTAATTTATTCATATTATATTATATCAAAAAAAAATGAAGCTATGCTTCACTTTCACTTATTAAAGTATATTCCAATCAAATATAAAATTTAAAATTAAGAAAACTGTTGCTAGTAGCATTATTACGATTAAGAAAATAGCTATTTTAGTGAAGACCCCTCCTCCACCTTCTTCTTCATCATCATATCCTTCAAAATCTTTTTTATTAAAACTCATAGAGTTTGTATAAAATGTTTTATCTATTTCTGTAATTCTAGGTGCATTATCAGTTTTATCAATATTTTCATCTAATTCTGCTAATTTTTGTTTCTTTAAAACTTCTGTTTCTTGTTTTATTTCATGTGTAAAATCATTTTCTGGTTCTTTTATTGATTCTAAATTTTGAGTAATGTCTAAAAGTGCTTCTTTTAAATTTTCTTTGTTTACTTCATCATTGATTGGTGCCATAACCACTGTATTATCATTATCAGCCATTAAATCTTCAAATAAATCTTTCTTATTTGATTTCTTTCCATGACTTTGTATATTTTGTATTAAATCAACTATTGTTTTTTCTTCTGTGTTAAGTTCATCAATAGGGCCAGTTAAATCATCATCTTGTTCTTCTGTTTTTTCTTCTTTTATTTTTATACTTTTTAATATATCTATTTGAGTATTGCTAAGTTTTCTATGTCTGTCTTCTTCATAATCAACTTCTCTACTATCTCTTGCTCTTGCTAAAACTGAATTTATATCATAGTCTTTTTCTTCTTTTCTTTCTATTACAACTTTTTCTTCTTTTGGAAGTTCTAGTGAAACTCTTTTCTTTTTTTCTTCTGTTTCATCATTCATTGAATTTATATAATTTTTTATTTTTTCAATATCTATTTCTTTTGGAGCATCAGAAATAACACTAACATTTGTGTTAGTCTTTATTCTAGATAGATCACTCATATCAGTTGAATTATATATTTGTTGATTTCTTTTAGTACGAGACATATTATCTAGTGAAACGGTTTCATATTTTTCCATTCTTGAATTCATATTGTTCACCTTTATTATAATATCATATTTACTTTACAATTTCAACAGCACCATTCTATGAATTTTGGGAATATTTTATGATTTAAGAGTATTTTATTAACTTCATTTTTACAGATTCATAGATTTTAAAAAATTTTTATGTTATAATTTTTATATCAATGAAATATAAAGTATTAATTGCTTTATATTATGGAAGGAGATTTAAATATGGAAAAATTAATTGTAACTGATTCATGTATTGGATGTGGATTATGTGTTCAAAGTTGTGAAAAATATTTTGAATTTAATGATGATGGATTTAGCCAAGTAAAACAAGAAAAAGTTGATGAAGAGGACAAAAAAGAATTATTAAATTTAGTTGAGTCTTGTCCAGGTCAAGCTATTCTTATTGAAGAAGAAAAAGCCGCATAATTTAAATTCGTATAAAGTTGCCAATAGGCAATTTTTTTATACATAATTTTATACTTCTTTTATTTTACATAATTATATAATTGTTTTACTTCTTTTATTGTAAGTTTTCTATATTCTCCAATACTTAAATTTTCAAGTGTAAAAAATGCATATTTTATTCTTTTTAATTTTAATACTTTATGATTTATATAAGCAAACATATTTTTAACTTGATGATTTCTTCCTTCTGTAATAGTTAACTCAACATAAGATTTATTATTCCTTTTATCTATTTTTCTTATTTTTGCGGTTGCTTTTTTTGTTTTAACACCATCTAGCAGTATTCCTTTTTCTAATTTATTTATGTCTTCATATGTAACTATACCATCAACTTTAGCATAATATGTTTTTTCAATATCTTTACTTGGATGAGTTAGTTTATTTGTTATTTCACCATCATTTGTAAGTAAAAGTAAACCACTTGTATCATAGTCAAGTCTTCCAACTGGAAATATTTTTTCTTTTGTTTCTATTAAATCTACTACTGTTGTTCTATTTTTTTCATCGTGTACTGAACAAATTGTTTTTTCTGGTTTATATAATAAATAATACTCTTTTTCTTGTTTAAATACTTTTACATTATCTACTAAAACTTCATCTTTATCGTTTACTTTAAAGCCTAAATCAGTTATAGTTTTTCCATTTACTTTAACTTTACCTTGTAATATTAACTCTTCACTTTTTCTTCTAGATGCAACACCACCCGCACTTAAATATTTTTGTAATCTTTCCATTTAAAACACCTGAATTGATTATACATTATTATTTCCAAAATGACAATAATTCTTTTACTTCATTAACTCTATTATCATAAGATAATTTGTATAGTTTTTCTTTATGAATAACATTGTTATCAAGACGAACTTCTACATAGTCAAAATTATCATTTAATTTAACGGTTATTTTGACCTTTTTTAATTCATCTTTTTTTAGTAACATATTAAAATCATTTTTTAAATAGTAGTGATAGAATTTTTCATTTTTTGATTTAAATGTAAATGTATTTTTATCAAGTATTTTATAGTTATCATATAAATCAAAATATTTTTCATAAAGACTTTTATGTAAATTAAATTTGTCATCTTCATCTATACTTACAATTATTAATCCTTTATTGTCTTTTCTAGCAGCAGATACAAATACTGGGCCACTTGCTTGTGTATAACCTATTTTTCCACTTATTGTATATTTATAATCGTCTAATAGTTCATTTTTGTTATACCATATATAATTTTTCACTGTATATTTTTTTGTACTTGTAATATCTAAAAAGTCTTTATTTTTAATAGCGGATTTCATTAAAAGAGCCATATCATATGCAGTTGAATAGTTTTTTGTTGTTTCATTTAATCCATGTGGATTTTCAAAACTAGTATTATACATTCCTAGTTTATATGCTTTTATATTCATTTCTGCGATAAAATTATCATAACCTAATATTTTTGTTGAAATAGTCATTGCAGCATCATTTCCACTTTGTAACATTAGTCCATATAATAAATCTTTTAATGTAAATTCTTCTCCTTCTTTTATATATACCATTGAACCATATACGGATTTTATTTCATCCCCTACTTTAATTTTTTTATCAAGGTTTGCATTTTCAAGTGCAATTATACTTGTCATTATTTTTGTGGTTGAAGCAATAAGCTTTCTTTCATTCATATTTTTTGAATATAATACTCTTCCTGAATCACTATCCATTACTACAATTGCCGCGGGGATTTTTTGACACATTAAAAATAATAAAAATACTGCAGTTAATATTTTTTTCATACTAATTTATATTTTCAATAAACCAAATATATTACATAAATTATATAAATTAATTTTCTTTTTTTAATTCAAATTTTTCTATAATACCATTTTTAATTTCATATATTTCGTTAGCTAAATCACTTATTTCATCTATATTTTGTGTTGTAATTATTAATATTTTATCTTTTGCTGCTTAATTTTTAAATACATTTTTTATATCTTTAAGTAAAGCTTTTTCTACACAATTAAATGGATCATCTAATAGTATCATTTTTGATTCTTCCATAAATGTACTAGCTAGTGCAAGTTTTTGTTTCATATTATATAAATAATATTCGCATGATATATCTTTGTCTTTATAAATGTCAAATAATTTCATTGATCTATATATGTCTTCATCTGTAACCTCATTTAAAATTTTAGAAATTTCTTTTAAATTTTCAAATCCTGTTATTTTTTCTATAAACTTAGGATTTTGAGTTAAATATCTTGTGCTTTTTGGTAGTTCTTGCTTTTGACTATAATTATAACCATCTTGTAATATTTCTCCCTCATCTACTTTATAAAAAGAACTTAGTAAATTTAAAAATACACTTTTCCCAGAAGATGTTTCACCTACTATTCCATAGATTTTTCCACTTTCAAATGTTATATTAGCATGTCTAATTATAGGTAGATTATTTATTTTTTTTGATACATTTTTTACTTCTATTTTCATATTATTCCTCACACATTAATATAATTTTTTCTTTATTTTTAGCATATAATGAAATAAATAATGTTACTATAAAACATATTATTTTTGTAATTAAGAATGTACTATAATTATCAATACCAGAATAAAATAGTTCCATTATATTAAAATTCTCTGCCGATATATTAAATATATTTTGCATAAATAATCCAATTACTACAAAAACAAATGAAAATAGAAGTAATATTGATATGAATGTTTTAATAATAGATGGTATAAATCTTTTTTCTTTTCTTGTAATAATTAATGTCATGTTTATATAAATACCTAATGATAAAAATATAGATATAAAATAAGTTATTATTGATTTATCTTTTAATAATGAATTATCAATATCAAAATTATATAAAATTAAATCAATTGAATCATCAAAATTGAAATTTGATACTACTAATGCAGTTATAATATACATTAATAAAATAACCGCTATTAAAAGTAATATCATATATGATTTTTTTGACATGTTAAATATATAAGATTTATAACTTTTTCTTTGTAAATAAGATTTAATATAACCATTTTTATAATTTCTTGTTAATATGTAAATTACTGGAAATATAATAAATAAAACTGTTAATATAGGGTTAGTAAATATATGATTATTAATTATAAAATAGTTATAATAAATATAAAAGCTTCCGGATTTTGATTCTTTGTTTATAACTAAATCACAAAATTCATTAAGATCATAAGAGTAATTTTTTTGAAGTGTTTGTTTTTCTTCTATATTACTATTTATATAACTTGTACACATTTCATAATTTTTAGTATTATCTTTTTCAAATGATTTTTTATTATCTTTTATAAAAAACATCATGAATGTTATACTATATAATAAAGTAATAAGTACAAATATTAATATGACTTTATTCTTTTTTATAAATCTTAACATATAATCAAATCCTTTTATATTATTTTAATTAATTCTTCTAATATTTTGTTTACGATATATTCTTTGCATTCTTTTCTTTTTTTATTTGGACATATAATTTTTAAATCAGTATAAGTATTATCTTTACTATTGTATATTGTTGTAAATATTTCATTGTCAAGTCCTTGTAAATTGTTTACATCTACTCTATTTATTTTTCCTGTTATTCCAACTCCATATGTACTATGTGCAAAATCACTTATGCATTTACTCATTTGTCTTGATGTTTCAAAACTATATACAGAGTATTTATCAATTACATCACTGCTTACTCCCATTTTAATTTTGTATTCATTTGAATATGTAATAGCAGAGAATTTTAATACTTCACTAGAGCCATCTACATTTGTAATAGTTGTAGCAAAATATCCTGCTGTACATGATTCCATTGATGCTATGGTTTCTTTTTTTTCTATTAATTTATTTACTATTTTTTCTTCTAACATATTTTTACTCCTAGGCTAATTTAATTATAACATTTAATTAATATTATTAATAGATTTTTTGTTTTTTGGTTACTACAGATTAAATAATTTTAATACTCATTTACCTAATGTGTATTTTTGTCATAATAAAAAATATTTATCTTTTGTGATAAATATTTCATATTTAAGATTAAGCATTCTCGTTAATATCATTTGTATAGTTATAAAGTCCATGTATTTTTTCTATATCTTCTCTATCTAATTCTTGCATTACCCAATCCCCATCGGTTTTATTTAAATTAAATTTAATTTCATAGTCAACTGTATCAGTAACTTTAAGCATTTCACCTAATCTATATTTATTATATAAGTCATTATCAAAATTATTATTTACATCACTAAATTCTTCTAAATGATCATTCATATAATTAAGAGAATCTGTATCAGCTTTATATAAATCATATACTGTTATTTTTACTAAAACCTCTGCTTTATTTCCATCAATTGATTCATCTTTGATTTCATATTTTAAATTTTGATAAGCTCTTGTTAATACTTGCTTGTAAGTTTCTTTATTTTCATTAGATAAATTCTCATTTAATACTTTAGTTTCCATATCAGCAAGTACGGAATCACTAAGTGAATTATATTTATTTAAATATGCTTCTACCTTTCCACTAGGTGTATTACTTAAACTACAACCAAATAAACTTAATATAAATAAAACCGTTACTAATAGTTTTTTCATTAATTATTTCCTCCTAGTAATAGTTTTTACTAAAAGAAATAATTTATGCATTTTTACAATTTAATAATTTTATTACATTATATAATTCTTCATGTTTATTTGAGTATTCACTGTCTATTACTGATAATAGTTTTTCATATTTATTTTTACATCTACTATTATTAAACCATTCTTGATATAAATAATCTATTAATTCATTATCATCTTTCATTTTGGTAATATATTCTTTTAATTCTGATACTATTTTTTCTTGATTTCTTGTTTTAAATGAATAATTATTATTTCCATTTATTTTTTCATATTTTAATTCTAATTTATTTTTTAAATTAATTTCATCTAATATTTCACTTTCTTCTTCTAAATTTAATTTACTAATAAGTTCTATAATTCCATCATTATTAAATTTAGTACATACACAATCTATGTCATTACAAAAAATACATGCATTTTTAAACCGTTTTATTTTATTTAAAAATTCTTTATCTACTTTTACTTTCATATTAATAATATCTTCATAAGTATTTTCATTTACTAAAAATACTTCTACTCTATCAAGTGTAATTACGGCATCATTTTTATCCCATTCATAAAAATTATAAAGTTTATTCTTTAAATTAACTTTTATATTATAAATATAGTTCATTTTAATTTCTTTCTCCTTAATGATATACATATTAGTATTATACCCAAAAATATAATTAAACACTCAAAACTTCCGCTTATATATTTCAAATAGTCATAGAAACTATAACCCATTTTTAATAAATTTAAATAAATAACAATAAACATTAATGAATAAGAACATATAAAAACACCTAATAAAAAACAAAAAATTTTCCTAATCATAATAAATTATATTTATATTAATTTAAAAATATTATATAATGTAAAAGGTGATTAGAATGGAAATACTTAAATATTTATTATTAGGAATAGTACAAGGACTTACTGAAACAATACCTGTTTCATCTAGTGGACACTTGATGATATTAAAATCATTAATGAATGTTAATGTTGATTTTGATACAATTGCAATATTAACTAATTTTGGTTCACTTATTGCAATAGTAATATTATTTTGGAAAGATATTGTAGAGTTAATTAAGAGTTTCTTTAAATATTTAAAAACTAAAGAAAGTAAATATAAAAGTAACTACAATTATTGTTGGATGATAGTACTTGGATGTATACCTGCTGGACTTATGGGGCTTGTAGTTAGTAAACTTGATTTATTTGCTAAAATTGAAAATAATATTAAAATTGTTGGTTTATCTTTAATAATTACTGCTATACTTTTATTTATAATTAGAAACTTTAAAGGTAAAAAAGATGATGAAAAAATTGGTGTAAAAGAAGCTTTAACAGTTGGATGTATGCAAATAATTGGATTATTCCCTGGTATTAGTAGAAGTGGATCTACAATAGTTGGTGGAATGTTTGCTGGACTTAAAAGAGATACAGCTTTTAAATATTCATTTATGTTATATATGCCTCTTTCACTAGCAGCACTAGTATTAGAACTTACTGATTTACATATTGAAAGTAGTTTGATTTTCCCATATATATTATCAGTAATAGTTGCTGGAATTGTTACATTACTTGTAACTAAATGGTTTAGAAAAATTGTTAATAATGGTAAATTAATATATTTTAGTATTTATTGCTTTGTAGTTGGATTACTTGTTATATTATTCTTATAATATTAAATATTAAAAAATGGCTTTCTTAAAAGTCATTTTTATGTTATTATAAAAAACTATGAAAAAGGAAAAAAATATGAATAAGAATAAAATTATAAGAGAAAATATAATTAAAAAATGGATATATGAATATATAGAAAATTTAGATATTAATAATATTGAATGGTTAAATCTAAATTATAAAGAGCTATATGAATTTTTATTAGAAAATTACTATGATAATGAAGTTCAAGAATTTGCTAATATAAATTATGATAGATTTTTTGATTATAATCCAATTGGACTTAGATATATTGATTTCGGATTAGTAAGATATCGTAGCTCTTTAGAAAATATTAATAATAATTTTTTATTAGCCGTAACTAAAAATAATAAAGGTACTAAAACAATTCTTAGTGATGTAGAGTACAATAATAATTATATGTTATATAATAATCAAATAAATAAGCTTACACATATTATAGCTGCTGAAACAAATAGCTTTTATAGAAATAAAGGATTATATAAATTATTAATGAATAAACTTACTGATTATATAGATTTATCTAAAAATATATTATGTACTAATGAATCTTCTACGGGGAGAGAATATCATACGATTGAAACATTTTATAATATTTTAAATAATAAAGGATTTAATAAAGATATTAGAATGGAAATGGACATTAATAGTGAATATAAAAATTTATTAACTAAAGAAAAAACATTAATATTAAAATAAAGGTATCAATTTATAATACCTTTATTTTTTAATCTAATTTTAATATTTTATTAACAATCATATATAGTAAATAAGTACATCCCATGATAACTACTATTTTAAATAAAATTATTGGATTTTGTATACTTTCTATAAATGAAGTACCAATAAATCCCCAAAAATATACAAGTGCTATTTTACCAAATAATAATGCTATAAAATATTTTTTAAAATCCATTTTTATAAGTCCAGCAACAATGTTCACCATAAAAGCCGGAGTAAATGGCATAGAGATAATTAATACTAATTTACCTATTGAAATATTTCTAAATACATTTGTATATTTTTTTAATTTTTCTTTATCTTCTGTTAATCTATCAAATTTATTTCCAAATCCTTTTTTAAAAATATAATAAGACATTATACATCCAAGTATTGTAAATACCCATGATACAATAAAGCCTAAAACTTTACCTAATACTAAAAAATTAATAGTAATGAATACTAATAATGGAAGTATTGGTATCATAGATTCAAAAAGTATTAATATACATGCAATTAATACTCCAAATAAATCAGAATTTTCTATAAATACTACTATGTCTTTTAAAAAATCTATCATAAGCATCAAAACAATTATAATATAATGAATTTAAATTTTCAAGTAAAAAACATTATAACCTAAGCTTGATAAAACAAGTACTGCTCTTTTACTTAATTTACCACTTTTACAATATAAATAATACTTATCATTTTTATTTAAATATTTTCTATAATTATTTATAAGTTCATCATATGGAATATTTATACTATTATCTAAATGTCCTTGACTATATGTATATTTATCACTAACATCAATTATATTCATTTATATCACCTAAAATATTTTATGCAAAAAAAATGAATAGTTTATTTTACTATTCATCTTCTCCACCAAAGAAGTCATCAAAGAAATCTTCATCTTTATTTTCTTTTGGAACTACTACACTATCAACATCAACACTTACCTTTGGTCTTTCAACATTATCATATGTTGGTTTTTGAATATTTGTTTTTTGTTCTTCTGATATATCTTTTATTCCTGAAACATCAGTTTTTTCTGAAATATTACTTACTTCTGAAATTTCTGTAGGTATTCTAGAATTACTATCATTATTTGAACTTTCTATTTTTTTATCCAATTCTTTATGCTCAAAAATATTACTAATTTCATTTTGTATTTCATCTTGTGTCTTATATTCACTAGTTTTATTGATGTTTTCTTTTTCTTTTCTTTCTTTTTCTAATCTAGCATTTTCCTCAGCTTCTTCTTTTTCGAGTTCAGCTATTTTTTCATCTAATTTTTTGATATAATCATCTACACTAATAGGCATAGATGATTTTGTTCCTCCCATAGAACCAGGCATGAATGGAACTCCCATTCCTGGCATTCCCATTCCTGGAATTCCACCCATCATACCTGGCATACCCATTCCTGGCATTCCAGGTGAACTAGTTCCTTCTTTTTCTTTTAATTTATTAACAAAACCTTTTAAGTCAAAAACTTTAACATCATGATGAGCTCTTTGTGTATATTGCATTATTTCATACTTTTTACCCCAATCAATTTTATGATCATATACAAGTTTTGTTTTAAATGGCATACTTCTAAACCTATTAATTATTACTTCTCCTTCTTTTAATGCTTGTAAATCACTTACAGTAAATAAAGGTCTAATTGGAGGAGCTGGTTCATCTTTTTTTGCTTTTTCTGGTTTTTTATCACCAAGTAATTTACTTATCTCTTCTAAAGCAGCAAGTTCTGTACTCATGATATATACAAAATTTCCACAGTTACCTTTTATAGTTTCAGCTACATCTTTTCCATAAACTTTATTTAATTGAGAGAAGTTCTGAATAACAAAACTAAATCTAATATTTCTACTACGAGATGCTGTAATCATAGTTTCTACATCTTTAAGTGCTGGCATATTTGCAAACTCATCTAATATAAAATTAGTTCTATATGGAAGTTTTAGTCCAGGGCAAGTTTGAGCCACCGCGATTAATGCTTCATATGCTTGTTTTACAAATATTGTAGCAAGAGCATGATATGTAGTTTTTTCATCATGAACTTTTAAGAATACAGCTGTTTTTTCTTTACCAATATCCCTAATATCAAAATCACTATATGAAAGCATTTCACTTAATGCTTCTTGTGATGAGAAAATTCTTGTTTTTGTTCTAAATGTACTCATGATACCACCACGAGTTTCATTTGGAGCATTAATACAAGATGCAGCTGCTATATAAGCAGGTGATAATTCACCTTTACTTTTAAAGTATTCTTTTATGTAGTTAGATGAACCTATTCTATCTTCTCCTACTTCAGCCATCATATTTATACTATTTATATTTATTTCTTCTTCTGTTGCATCATCAAATAATCCTAATGAAAGTCCAGTAAAGAAGTTTGATGCTGTTTGTTCCCAGAAAGGCTCTGCTTTATTATTTGGATCTATTAATATATTACTAGCAAGGTCTTGTAAAAGTTCATTAGCTTTATCTGTATTTCCTTCTTTGTAAATTCTATATGGATATGAAAATGGATTCCATGCAGCTCCTTCTTTTGGATCACGGAAATTAATTAATATAATTTTATAACCTTTTTCTTTTAATAGTTCGCCACAAGCTTCATACAATTCACCTTTTGGGTCAGTAACAATCATACTTTCACCATGACGAGCTAATATCTTAATAAGTGGAAACATAAATGCTTGAGTTTTACCAGAACCAGAAGCTCCCATAATAAGTGAGTGTGGTTGTCCACTATCATCTACCCATGCATTTACTCCATCATTAATAATTGGAATACCGCCTGCATCATAAGTGTCATCTTTTAAGTGAACCTTTTTAATACCATAATCTTTTTTCATATCTTTTTCACTCATTAATTTAGAATAACCATCACTTTTAGTTTTCTTTTTTGTAGTGACACCAAATCCCTCTTCTCTTTCTAAAAAGAATGAAGAACATGCAAGTATCATTGATCCAAGTGCTAAAATATAAAATACTAATGTTGTAAATATAAATTCACTACTAAATGCAGGTAAAGGATTTAATCCACTTAGTTCTCCATTTGTTGCAAAACTATTTATATTTAATACAGCTATTGCTATAAAATATAATAATACTACACAAAATATTAAAAATATTACTATATCTTTTAAATCAGCTCTAAATTTTAATTTCATGATTTTTCACCTCAATACAAAATTATTATACAATATAATTTTTAAATTTTCACTAATATTCTAATATTTTGCTACTTAAAATTTTATATTTGAAAAATTTACCATTATTATTAATTTTAAATTTTAATTGTTTATGAGTAACTTTTCCATTTAAATAATTTATAACAACATTATTAGCTGAACTGTAGTTATTATTTTCAATGTATCTTTCTAATATGTTAATATTTGATTTTTCATTATCAAGTCCATTTGTATAATACTCATAAACATATATATTAGCAGTAACTGTATTATCTTTCATACTCATATCTTCTATAGCAATCTTTATTTCATTATCATAATCATTTCCTACATTTTTGTATATAAAACAATAATTACCATTTTTTTTATAAACATACTCATGGTATCCTGGCAATAAATCAAGTTCATTTGTTATATCTATATTATACAATTCTTTAAAAGCGGAAATAGTATTTTTTTTACTTAAACAAAATACACCATCTGTTTTATTATTAGAAGTCATATACTTAGTATTTTGAAGTTCATATGAAAATATAAAATTCCATATCATATCTTTAATATTTTTATTAGTATTTTCATAATCGTAATTAGTAATTATTGTTTCTTTTGAAAAATAATAATCACTTTCTAGACTTTTCTTTATTTCTTTATAACTTTCACTATTTTGATTTTTAATATTTTTAGCTGTTATATCTATATTTTTATATTCTGGAAAGTTTTTTTTATTTTCCTGTTCTTTAGTTATTATTACAATAGGAATAATTATTATTAATAAAATTATTGTAATTGTTCCAAGAATTATAAAAGTGGCTTTTTTTTCATTCATAATTATTCCTCCCTAATATTTTACTTGAAAATGCATACCATCATATGTTGCACTATTTCCATTTCTACCCCAATTGCCTCCCCAATCAAATCCAGAAGGTTCGAATGCATATTTCCATAATATATAATTTACATTTCTACAATCTTCTTCATCTCCACCTAATGCTTCAACAAATTTCATGTAATTTTCTAGGTTTCTACTTGAATCATATGGTGAATAAGTTACACTATTTATATCATATTTAGATTTATAGTTAAAATCTACTGCCATACCATATGCATGTAAACTAAAGCTTCCTGATGATGTTTTTCTTTCTACAAATGAACCACCAAAATTGATATCATTAGCTGAAAGTTTACATAATTTTCCATTTTTTAGCTTTACTCCATCTGTTAAAATTGTACAAACTTTTTTAAATGCAGTTTCAAATTTTGATTTGGCTTTTACATTAACTGTCATAGTTTGATTCCAATTAGCAGCATTACAATTTGTTGATACATCAATAAGATTTGCATTTTTCCATTCAGGATTTATAGTAATTTCTCTTCCCTCTGGAGCATCATTATATGCAAATCCATAATAAGCTCCATAGTCAGGTGATACTTCTGGATATTCATCTGTTTGTTTATTTCCTACTCTTGAAGATGATGGAGTAATTTCATCATTATTAGTTGAATCGACCTCACTACATCTTATTAATTCTGCTCCCTCATCTGCATATGTTTCTTGCATTATTTGAGTAAATGACATACCTGCATTTGCTTTTCTTGACCATTCATTTTGTATAGAACTTACATAATGAGCATTATGAACAGTTCCATTTGAAACAAGTAAATAATCGCTTGCTTTTTCATATAAAGCTTTATATTTTGAATACAAATTAGGATATGCTTTAGAACCTCCACCAATTAAGAAAGATGAACAAGCACTACATACATTAGGTGCAGGTACAACACTACATCCTTGTTTCATGTTACAATATGCTTGATCACAAGTACCACTTCTCATATTAATAATGTTACCTTTAGTATAATTATTGTGTCTTTTAAGAGCATAACTTATCGCAGCTACCATTTCTGATAATACATAATTATCATTAGTATTACTAACTTCAGCATTAGCTACCCCAATAATATAATCATCAAAAGGAACATTTGCTAAAAAGTTGCCATTGCAATCAGTTAATCTTACAGTAATATCATCTAAATTTTTTACACTTAAATAGTTTCCACAGGAAGCACCAGTTACAACTGATGTCATGTTATCTGCATAAGATAAACCATTATCATCTAAATCAGCTAACATTAATACATCATTAAGATCACTTTTTCTATCAATAATTTCTAATATAATAGTTTCTATTTCTTTTGGTGTATATACATCATCATATTCTATATCAATACCATCATTTTTATCTTTCATTGCTTGAAAGTAAGGAAAATTTTTATATGCAAATCCATTTTTATAATTAAATTCTTCCCCTTCATAACTTTGAAATATGTCTTTTGTTTTTACATCTATATTAGCAGATTGATTAAATAAATCTGATAAATTAGATGAAGAAACATTTTTAAGCTTGCTTCTTGCTGTATTTACACTATCTGTATCAAGTTCAATTTCTACACTATCATTATCAGCAGAAGATCTAATTCTATTTATTAATTCTTCATCACTTACACTTCCATTACATTCTTCATCACTAGCATTATAGGCTAAAGTATTTTTATTAACTTCATCATACTTATCTGCAAGGCTTTCACCAAATCTCATAAATATTTTCCATTTTTCCAAACTATAATGTTTTCCTGATTTACTATCATGTTCAACACATTTTCCGATTAATTTTTTAGTTTCAGTAGTTGATTCATCTGAATTTTCACTATCACTAGTATCCTTATCTGGATCTTCAATTTCCCATGTATAATATTTATAAAAATCATCAGACATAGTATTATTAATAATTAAATTAACTGAACTTTCATTTATAAAATCATTTTCAGTTAATATTTTTTTAAATGCAGCAAAGTGATTAGATGCAGGCACATTATCTAAAGCAGCTGCTGGATTGTCATATTGGCTTGCAAATGGTTGTGAATCAAATCCATAAAAAACAGTACTTATTATTAATCCAACATCAGTTCTAGTATTTTCTGTATGTCTTTCAATATATCTCATAAATTCACAAGGATCACCAAACTTATCACCAAAAAAATCTGAAATAGTATTCCAAAATGTTATTTTACATTTGTTATTATTTTTTAAACTATTAACTAAATCTTCACTATTAAGCTCATTTCCATTTTCATCATAAAAATATTCTTCACTAGTATATAATCCATCAGCTTCACTAATACTAGCATTGTCTACAGTATCACTTTCTGGTACTCCAAAAAAATTAACAATTGCACTAGTAAAATTATCTATTATCATCATTAATGCAGCTATTAATATTAAAACAATAAATAATCCACCTAAAATACAAGCTAATATTATAGCAATTTTTATTCTAAGTTTTAGTGCCAAAAATTTATTTTTAAGATCTGTTACACCAAAAATATCTTCTGCTACATTTTTGGAATCAATTTTTTGATTACTTTTATCTTTTACTTGTGTTTCATCCTTTTTTTTATCTTTTGATTCTGATAAAGTATCACTTTTCTCAAGACTATTTTTATTTGTATCTAAACCTTCTTTTTTTTCAAGGGATGAAGAATCCTTATGGTCAGTATCTTCTGCATTTGTATTTCCTGGAACATCATTTAATGAATTTTTTCTTCTTTCATTAATATTATCTATATCTTTATTACCTTTTACTGCACCAGAAAAACCGCCAATAAAATTGTCGATTCTATTTCTATTTTTGTTTTCTTCTCTAGTGTTTAATTCTTCATTTTCAGAATTTAAATTTTCATCTTCCATTCATATACTCCCTTTAAAAAAAAGAAGATTCTATTGTTAGAACCCTCCTCCAGAACCAAACGATTCTAACTCCTTTTGAGTTGCTATTACATTTATACGCATTCTTCTATTACCACAAACAAATAATGCTTGTCCTTGACTATATCTTTTAATTGAATCTTTTTCTTGTTCATTTAAATCAATTAATTTTGATAAATCATCTACTGCTTGTTTTTTAAGACCCATTACTAAATAGTAAGAAGCATTATCAAATATTGCTTTACCATGTATAAGCACATTTGGTGCAGCAAAATCTGTTGGTTGTTGAGTAATTATAATAGTTCCTGTATTATATTTACGAGATCGTCTTTGAATACGTGCTAAGAATTCAGCACCTAAAGTATTTTGATCGGCAAGTAACATATGTGCTTCATCTACCATTAAAATTGTATTTATATCTTTATCTAATGTAAGTCCCCATGCATATTTTAATATATTGAAGAATAATGCATTTCTAATATTATTATCAGCATTCATAAGTTCCCGTATATTAAATACTATAAAGTCTGCATCACTATCAATTGTAGTTTTTCCTGTAAAATAATATCTAAGTTCATTAGTAAGAGGACGAATTTTTAATTCTAGTCTTTCCATTATATCTCTTTCATGTGTATGCTCTGTCATTGATAGAAGTCTTCCTTTTATTGTAGCATACACATCATCAAAAGTTGGATAATCATGTTCTAATATTTTTGTAAAATCAGTATTATAATCTATTTTATATCTTTTATATGTATCTTGTACTACTTCACTAAATAATGTAAGAACATCTTCTTCAATATCAGGGCTATAATATTTCATAAATGCTTTTAATGTTTGTAGTGTACGAGTTAAGACTGCATAACCCATTCCCTCTTGCATTTCTTCTTCATCAGCATCAAGTACAACTTCAAGTGGATTTATCATACCAAATTCTCCACCTTTACCTAAATCAATAAAGTCTCCACCATAAAGTTTAGTCATTTCTTCAAGTTCACCTTCAGGATCTATTGCAACTATTTTATGACCATTTCTAATATTAGATCTAAGTAATATTTTAGCAGCTGTACTCTTACCACTACCAGAAGTACCTAATATTATCATATTAGCATTATTTCTATTGAACTCTTTTTTAGTTTGATATAAAAATTGATTGAATAATATAACACCACCTGAGTAATCAACACCAAGTAAGCAAGCAAGCCCAGGATCTTTAATACTATCAAATACAAATGGATACATAGCAGCCATAGTAACTGATGGTATTGGTGTTCCAAGTCTATCCTCAATATCATTTTTTTCAAATATTGGGATCATACTTTCAAGAATCTTTTTTTGCTCAAATCTAAGAACAAAACCTTTCATTCCCATTGCATCTAAATAATTTTTAACTTGTACTTTTTTCATTTCTAATTCTTCATGAGAATCAGCAGATATAAATAAATGCATTTGAAAATCAAAAATTCTTGCTTGAGTTGCTGTTAACATTGAAACAAACTCTTCAATACTTTCATAGTCTTGTCTAATTCTTTCTTGTATAGTAACATCATGTTCATCAGCATATCTTGCTTTTAAATCAGATATTTCTTTATTTAACATTTTAGATAAAATAGAAAAATCAATAGGAATATGTTTAATACATACTTTTACTCCTGGTATTTGTGTAATATTAGCAAGATATCCTTCATAAATTGCTTTAGGATAACTAACAACAGATAAAATTGTACAATATTTATCACTAATTATCATTTCAGAAGGCCTAAATTCTAAACCTTTAGGTGCAATTTGACTTTTAAAATTCATACTCATTCACTAGTCACCACCGTTCCAAAATTTGTAGTAGTTCCCCCATTCATAAATCCATCAAGTAATACTCTTAAATCATCATCGCTAGTTTGTGAAGATTGAAGTCCAGCACTAGCTAAACCTGATATCATATTTTGAATTTTCTTTTGAATTATTTCTGGTCTTTTTTCTTTAAATAATATAAAGTATTCTGTATCTGTTACATTTACTTCTTTGCTCATAAATAAATTAGCTTTTTCAATATCTTCATTTACTAATTTTCTCATAGCTTGAGTTTGAACAGAATTTTGTAATAATTTTAGTTGTGCTAAATAAACATTAATATCAACTGGTCTATCAGTTATAATAACCCAAAAGGGATAATCTAAAGTATTATAAAAATTTCTTAAATTAAATATTGCATTACTTTGAGAATTATAATCTAAAATAAATATATTTCTTGGTCTTACTTTAACACCAGTTACTCTAAGACCATTATTTAAAATTATTTCTCCATTTTGAATACCTCTAACTGGAATCCAATCTTCTGAAAATTTATTTGTTTTGTTGGCCATATTGCTTAGAACACCATCCTCTCCATAATAATTTTTTTGGATTCTTTATACTATAATAAAGATACAATTCTTGCAAGAAAACAAGTACATTATGATAATAAGGTACTGGCATTACAAGTAATACACATACACCTATAGGCAATAACTTAATAAATAATGCTGGTATTGATTGACCTGGTATTACAAATAACAATATAAATGTAACAAATGCACCTATTAATAAAATAACTAAATCAATCCATCTAAATACATTAAATATTAATTGACCTTTTTTACTATTAGCAGGTATTAAATATTGATTCATATTCTTTTTTCCTTTCTTTTATATAACATAAATTATTTATAATTTCCTGGACGATTTTCTCTTTGTACAGAAGTTCTATTATTATATTTTGATTCTCTAGCTGCATATAATTTTCTAGCATTTTTAATACTATCTCCAACATCTGATGATTTAGCTATATCTGATGAAGAATGGTCTTTAGCAGCTCTTCTATCATAGTTAGCAGTTGCTTCTATAACACTAGCATTTTTCTCAACATTTTTATTTGTAAACAATGCTTTATTATATTCACTTTTAGATTTTGTAATTGATGCATCTCTTGCTTGAATATATTGATTATATTTATCGTTGCGAATTCTTGCTCTAAATTCAGCATCTGTTTCATTATCTCCTCTTTTATACATTCCAGCTGGTGCTGTTTCTTCATCTCCTGTATACACATATTCAGAAAAATCAAAATCACCTCTTAAACTTTCATAAGCCAATTTTGCTGATGTAACAGAACTATCATATTCAAGAGCTTTATTGGCATATTCATCAGCACTTGCACCAAACTTAATACCATAATTACCTACTTCATCTTTTAAAGCATTACTTCTAGCACTAATCATATTTTCAAGTGCTTTAATAGTATCAGATTGTCTTTGAGCACGAGATTGATTTTTTTGTGTAATTCCAAGAGCATTATCCATTCCATGTAATGCATATTCTACTCCACCGCCCATTCTTGCTATATTCAATGCTCTTTCTCTATTTGCTTTAGAGTTTTCACTAGTATTTTTAAAGAAGTCAGCAATATTATTTCCTTTGCTACCAGCTCCATATCCTTTAAATGCTCCACTTGCTGCATTCATTAAAGTGCCACCAAGTCCAGCACGAGCAGTAATACCTGTTCCAATTCCACCTGCAAATCCCATAGCACCACCAACAAGTCCTGTTACAAATTTTCCAAATCCACCTTTTTTATCTCCAGATGACATTTTTGTACCAAGTGCTTCATCTAAAAACTTTGGTATACTTCCAGCTATTTTATAAGCTGAGACAACTACCAATATTGTAAGTAACATACCTGTAACACCAGTAGCTCCTGTATCACCAATTGAATTAAAGAAACTATCTTTATTAATAAAGAATCTACAAACAAATACTGTAGTTATTAACATTGTTATCATTCTTGTAAATGCTTCTATATATACTGATAAATATTTTTTGTAAAAAGTTTGAAAAGTACTTGATTTAATACCACCATCTATTATAGTTACTATAGCTATAGGAGCAATTATTTGTAATATTAATAATTTAAACATACGAACACCAAGTTCTATTGCCATTTTTACTATACTATAAATCAAAAATATACCAACAAGTCCACTTATACCCCATATATATTCAACTGTTTTATCCAAATATATTGCAACCTCATTTAAATTTCCAAAATCACATTTTTCTGAACTACAAATAGTTTTGCTAACTGTTGGACTATTATCAGGATCATCTATATCATGAACAAATATTTTTACTGTTTCAAATGCTAAATAATCACCAATATCTTCTACTTTCGATTCATTTCCAAAAATAAATCGCATTATTAAGCCTTCGCTATCATCACCATCATTTGTTATATTGGCAATCTGTTTTAAAACAACAAAATCTCTTCCTTCAGGAGTTCCCATAATTAACATTCCAACTTCATTAAACACATCAAAAACAAAGTTATATCCAATTAAGAACATAGCTGTTACAAAAATATTAATTGCTAGTTTTGATCCTTCTTTAGGTGCATTTTCTGGCTCAATCATCCATTTAATCATCAATATTGCAAGTTTAAAAACAACGAGAACTAATATTACAGCTTGTAATCTATCTACTAATGGTGATACGATACCATATAGACTACTGAAATCTAACTGACACATTAGCATAAATAACTTAAATGCATATGAAACTAAATTATATATTAATCCATCAACATTTAACATTATACTCATAAATGGATGATCAGTCCAAGATGCTAATGAACAAAAGGATATTAATGATGTTAAAATTTTCATAAATCCACTCCCAATTTGTAATTTACTTCAAAGATTATACCATAAAACAATATGAAATGAAAGTTTTTTATTCTTCTATAGCAAAATTAACCATTTCATTTTTAAAATCTAAAAATAATTTGTTTAAAACAAAGTTAAATTCAGAATCATCTTCGATATGTGAATATTTAATTATTCCATTATTATTCTCTATTTTATTAATAGATATGTCATTTTCTGTTTCACTACTATTAATAAGATATAAATAAGCATTTTTATCTTTTTTTATAATGTCTAATAAAATATAATTTCCATTATTAAATGTAATAATATCATTAATTTCATAATTTAGATTGGCTGTTTCATTATTTAAAGAAATACTATCAATATTCCTATTAGCAATATTTATCATTGTATTTATAATTGATAAAGGAGTTTGTTCACTTGATTGATTTTTTGCATCATCTAAATATCCATTTATTGACATCAATGTAAATATTATTGATATTGCATATTCTTTTTTATCTAAATTTTCAATACCATGTTGTATTTGAATATGTGTTCCGATTGTATTTGGATTGAATCTAATATCATTGTATATCTTTTTTTCTTCTTCTGAAATGATTGATTTTATTTTCATTTTTTAAAACTCCAATCTATTATAATTTTAGCACAAAATTAAGTATAAAAAAAGATTAAAATAAATTTTAATCGCCAATCACTATGTGATTGGTAATTTTTGAATTATAATATATTTATG
>CANRBS010000016.1 GCA_947628895.1 uncultured Bacilli bacterium | reverse complement strand
TTATCTACCTTTTATAAAATAAAGTTAGATAATTCCTTAGTTTTAACAACATATTTAAAAAAATTTTTAAAATATTAAAAAATAAAAATATTGTACAACTATCAAAAATGAGCAAGCCTAGTAATTATAAGGCTTTGCTCATTTTTACTGCAAAACTCAAGATATTAAAAATATATCATATATTTATTAAATTATCAATTTATTTTATATGTTTTAAATATAATTTTTCTAAATATTTTTTATTTAATACTTTCTTTTCTCCGTATTTACCTAGTTTTTTAAATACGGCTTCTAAATATGATAATAATTTTGGATTTATTTTTATTCTTTCTTTTTCTTTATAAAAATATTCAAGTGACATATTATCATTATAATGTCCTTTATTATATGTTTTTGAAGCTGCAATTCTATCACATAACATCTCAAGCATATATTTAAATGGAATTATAGGAGTTGGTTCCGGAGCTGCATAATCATACCAATATTCAAAATGATGTTTATTTCTACCCTTATGATGTAGCCATGCTCTTGAATATCCTATATCTCTTTTACAAGATATAATTGGACTATATTTTCCATCACTATAATATTTAACTGATTCAAAAAACTCAATAGGACTATATTTAGATAAATCATGCATAAGCCCTCTAAATGGAATACCTACTTTACAAGATAATTTAAATACTTCCCATTTATGTCTATTTATTGTTTTTAAATGTCCAAAAAACTTCTTAAAATAACTCATAACTTCTCCATTAAAAAATCAATATTTCTATTGATATTTTTGCATTTGTTTCATTAATTGATTAACTTGCTTTTGACTAGGATTTCTTCCCATTCCTCTCATAAGTGTTTTTATCATTTCTTCACTAACTGGTGGGTTTTCTTTTAATTGTTTTTGAAATATTTTTTTAGCAATTAAAAATCCAGCTACTAAACCAATAATTAATCCTAATAAAATATGTAATATATCTGCTAACATACTAATTCCTCCAAGATAATTTTATCATATTATTAAGCGGTTATGCAAGATGAATATATAGTTTCATTTAACAAAAAATAATCATGATTATTAAAGTCACACACAAATATATTATTAAAATTTCTAATATTATAAAAAAATGATGGGATATTTTTATTACTTTTGATTTTAATGTGAGAATTATTAATTATCATTTTAGTAGATTCATCAAAATAAAAATCATTAATTGTATGAGTATAATTATAACAAATATAACTTTCATTATCTAAATTCTTTCTTTTAATATATTCATTATAATCATCTTTTCTAATTGGATTTACAATACTATTAAAAATACTATATCCAAGAACAATATCTTCTGTTTTTAAATAATGAATATTTTCAAGTAAATTATATAATTCTTCATAATTATTTTTATAATTTCTTAATATATTTTCTTTAATTTCAAATAAATAAAATGTTCTCAACATTATCACCTCAAGAACATTTTATAACTTTATTATTAAATAATATGTCGAAATAAATTATTATTTTAATTTTTCAATAACGGTATGTATCGTATCTGCGGCAATAATTTCTATATCATAATTATTTTCTTCTTTTAATTTAACTGCTTCTTCATAATTATCAGTTGGTACTATAAATATTTGAGCTTTCTTTTTAACAGCACCTGCAAGTTTATATTTAACTCCACCAATAGAACCAACTACACCATTTTCATCAATAGTACCAGTACCAGCTATTACTCTTCCTTTTGTTAAATCAAATTCAGTAATTCTATTATATATTTCAAGAGCACACATAAGTCCTCTAGATGAACCACTTTCATTATCTTTAAATATGAATTCTACTTTAGGATTAGTACTAATATCTTTAAGTTCTGCAAGTGTTACTCCAATAACTACTCTATCATCTTCTTTTTTTAGTACACTATAACACTCTATTATTTTATTATCTCTAAGTACGGTTATTTTTAATTTATCATTTTCTTTATATTTAGATATTTCATTTGATAATTCTTCATAATTATTTATTTCTTTTCCATTTACATTTTTTATAATATCTCCAACTTTAATATTAGTATCCGCGATGTCAAACACATAAGTAACTGTAACATTAATATTATCAACATTATATTTAATACCTGCTTCACTAAAAGCAGCAATTACTGCATCATAACTAGTTTCTTTTAAATATATTTTATCTCTATTTTCAATAGTCTCTTCACTTTCATTTTCTATTCTCATATTATCAACACTAACTAAATCCCAAGATGGAATTATATAAGATAATAATATGTTTGGAATAGTACCCATTCTTGATGTTACATAAGTTAAATTAAAACTACCAGATGATTTATAATTACTATCTACTTCTATTCTATCTTTTAAATCATCTAAAGCCCCAGGTGAATATATATAAAAGTCAAATCTAATTGAAAATAATAATACTATAAAAATAAGTACTAAATAAAATTTATAATTCATTTTAATATCTTTTTTTAAATAATTTATTACTTTTTTAATCATAATTTAATTTCCTCATTAATATTATATCACAGATAGGAAACACTTATGAAAAAATGTAAATATATATTATTATCAATAATCTTAATTTTATTTATTATAAATATAAAACTTGTTATTTCATCTACTTATACCGCGAGTGTATTATTTTTTAATAAAGTTTTTGTATCTATTTTTCCATTTATTATTCTATGTGATATTTTAATTTATTTTGATTATCATATATTTTTAAAAAATACTATTGGTAAATTTATATCTAAAATTTTTAATATAGATCCATCTACTAGTATCATTTTTATTTTAAGTATTCTAACTAGTCATCCTGCTAATAGTGTATATATTAAAGATATGCTAGATAATAATGAAATTGATTTAGCATCTGCTAATAAAATATTATGTTTTACATATTTTCCTTCTATTTCTTTTGTAATTGGAACTATTGGTATAGGACTTTATAATAGCTTTAAAATAGGTATCATATTATATTTATTTTGCTTTGTTAACAATTTGTTAATTGGTATATATTTAAGAAAAATAAAAACCACTTCTATAGTTAATAACAAAGAAAATAATAATAAAAATATTTTTGATGTTTTAAGTAAATCTATATTAAAAGGTATTAATACATCTATTATAATACTTGGTAATTTAATACTATTTACAATAATTACTAATTTATTAAATAAATACTTAAATATTAATATAACATTATTATCAATATTATCTGGTATCTTAGAACTTACAAATGGAATAGTTAGTATTTCAAAATTAAACATAGATTTAATTATTAAATTAATGAGTACAATTTTTATTCTTTGTTTTAGTGGACTTTCAATTATATTTCAATCTATTAGTATACTTTCAAAATATAAAATTAATATTAAAAAAATACTAACTATAAAATTAGTATTTTCAATTTTTACTTCTATTTTATTTATATTATTATATAGATTCTTTTTTTAAATATCAATTGACATCAAAAAATAAATTATGCTATTATAAATTCATTTAATGGGAGAATAATATGAAAAACGAAGAAATTGTAAAAAAATTAAATGATGAAACTTATAAATATTTACTAAAAGTAAATGAAATTGCTAATTTCTTTTATAAGAATAAAACTAAAATTAAAATTAATGAATATAATAAAGAAAAAGACATACAAATAATAAGAAATTTATTTGCAGATGAAATAGTATATTTCTCTTCTCTATTTGCTATTATGCAAAATAATAAAATTATAAAAAATAAATTTAAAGAATATGGTGTAACTTGTAAAAATTTATTTGATAAATTTAATATTGATGATAATAATTTAAGATCAAAATTTGTTTGTTTATTAAATGATGCCGTAAATAATGAAAAAATAAATAGAATTAATTTAGATAATATTTTTAATAATATTTATTATTCTTATGAAAATGAAGGTGAAGATAAATTTATTAAAAAGAATGATAAATTTTATAAACAAATGACTCCTAGTAATATTCATTATAGTTTAGAAGATAGTGAATCATCAATGCTATTTAATAATATATTAAAATATATTTACGAACTAAATAGTGATGAAATTATGTATTTATATGGTGATTTAGATGATATATTTGATATGGACATATCTATATTTTTAGATAATATAGATATGGTAAATGAAACTTTTAATAATAGATATCCAATTATCGTATTTGTTGGTTTTATTATTTATAAAGATAATAATAATAATAATTACTATTTAAAGTTTGATGATATTGATAATTTAAATTCAAATTTAATTGCTAGTATTAAGAAAATAAATAATAATAGAAAAGTAAAAGTAAATTTTGAAAATATAAAAAATAATAATCTAAAAATAAAAAGTATTAATGGAAATATTATTGGTCCTAATGAAGGTGATATGCTATCTAAATTATATAGTATTTATGATGAAGAAAATGATACATTCAATATTGTTGTTACTTACAATAATATTGATTATGAAATTAGTATTAGAAAATCATATATGCAATCAAATGGTGTAGCAGAAGATTTTGATAGATTAAAAGAAATAAGATATGAAAATGAACTTGAAAAAAATCCTAAATATAAAATAGATAAAAGATATAAAGAATCATTTTTAATTATAGATGAAAAAGATAAAAAATATTTTAAAAATAAAATGAAAAATACTAGTACTGATAATTATATAATTATTAATGAAAGTGATAATGATGAAAGTAGTTATGATGATGAAAATATTTTAAATAAAGATGATGATTTAAATTTAAATTATTTAAAAAAATATGGATTTGATCTTACAAAAGAAAATTATTTAAAAGATCCAAGTGTTTCACGGGATGATGTATTAAAAAGAATTGAACAAATTTTATTATATCCAGAAAAAGATAAATCAATTATATTAACTGGAAGAAGTGGATGTGGAAAAACTTCAATTGTAAAAGGACTTGCATATAGAATACAAAAAGGTGAAGTTCCAAATGAACTTAAAAATTTAAGAATATTTAGTATTAATACTAGTAGTTTAGTTGCTGGGACTAAATATGTAGGTACTCTACAAGAAAAAATGGAAAAAATATTAAGTGATGCTAGTAAATCTAAAGATATACTATTATTTATAGATGAAATACATCAAACTATTGGAGCAGGAAAATCTGAAAATGATGAAAATTCTGTTAGTGAAATATTAAAACCTTATTTAGATACAGGAAGAGTTAGAGTTATTGGTGCTACAACAGATATTGAATATGAAAAATATATTACTGAAGATGAAGCATATAAAACTAGATTTAAAAGAGTTTCTATAAGTGAACCTACAAATGATGTTATTTATCAAATACTTAATAATTTAATTGAAAGTTATAATAAATTTAGTTATTCTAAATTACTTGTAAGTGATGAAGAAAAAGATATGATAATTAAATGGTTAATTGATTCAACACAAGAAAAATATAGAAAATATAATGATCAAGCAGCTAATCCTAGAATGGTACTTGATATCTTAAAAGAAGCTTATGCAATTAGTGCATATTATAATAGAAGTGAAGTTTCAATTGAAGATATTATAAATGCTCTACTTAATGAAGATAGACTTTATGATAGTTCAAAAGCAATGCAAATAAAAAAATTAAGATTAATGAAACCACAAAAACATAAATGTGAAATTATAGAGTTTAAGTTAAAGAAGTAGAAATTACTTCTTTTTTATTGACAAATAATTGTTTGTATAGTACTATATAATTACAAAAAGGTGTTTGTATGAAAGAAAAACATATTATTAGTATTGATTTAAAAAGTTTTTTTGCATCTTGTGAATGTGTACAAAGAGGATTTGATCCATTTAAAGTACCACTTGTAGTTGCTGATACTACTAGGGGTAACTCTGCTATATGTCTTGCTGTATCACCTTATCTTAGAAATATGGGAGTAAAAAATAGAATTAGAGTTTTTGAACTTCCTAAAAATATAAAAATTATATATGCAAAACCTAGAATGAAATTATATGAAGAATACAGTAAAAAAGTAATAGATATTTATAAAGAATTTGTTAGTATTGAAGATATACATGTATACTCCATTGATGAAGTATTTATAGATATAACTGATTATTTAAAATATTATAATATGACTGATTATGATATTGCATTAATGATTATGAGAGAAATAAAGAAAAGAACTGGCATTACATCTACTGCAGGTATTGGGCCAAATATATTTCTTGCTAAAGTTGCAATGGATATAGAAGCAAAGCATAATAAAGATTGTATTGCTAAATGGACTTATGATGATATTGAAAATAAACTTTGGAATATAGAACCAATAAGTGAAGTATGGGGACTTGGTAATAGACTTCAAAAAAAACTATCAAATTTAGGAGTTAAAAAAGTAAAAGATATAAATAATTATACAAGGGACTTTTATATTAAAAGATTTGGAAATGTTATGGGTAATGATATTTGGTGTAAAGCTAATGGAATAGATTTTACTACTATAAAAGATTTAAATAATAGAGGTAAAAATAAATCAATGAGTATGAGCCAAATATTAAATAGAGATTATAATATGGATGAAGCATTCTTAATAGTTGAAGAAATGAATGATATGTTAAATACAAAACTTAGAAGTATGAATCTTACTACTAAATTACTTTATTTAACCGTTTCATATTCAAGAGATTATTATAAAAAATTTAGTGAAACAATATCTTTAAATATAGAAGAAGATAATAAAGATAAAATACTTGAAGTATTCAAATACATTTATGATAAAAATATAGAAGACTTACCTATTAGAAAAGTTGGTATTGCTTATTCTAAACTTTCAAATAAAAAATGTACACAACTTAGTTTATTTGATGATGATAATACAATTAAAACAAATGAATACTATGATATCATTGATAAAATAAATGATAGATTTGGTAAAACTACTCTACTTCGTGCATCTTCACTTTTAAAAAATTCAACAATAAAAAATAGGGAAAAATTCAAAAATATGATTTAACCCTATTTTAATATAACTAAAAATTATTTATATAAAGAGTAGGCATATTAAGGTTTAAGAATTAAACGAGTTCCGTATTCATAGACAGCAGAACCAGTGTTTCTACTATAATTGAATTGACCAGCACGAGTAGTATCTTTACTAGAAATACCACCACGAACGAACCAAGGATAAGAGGGTTCAATAAAGTACGAATAATCTGTATACCATGTACTTTGATAATAACTATTGTTCCAAAATGGTCCCATTTCCCCTGTTGCATCTCCAAGGATTCTATATTTATATGCAGTATTTGATGTAACTAAATTTGAATATTTATCTAAATATTTATTATATATTTCATTTGTTATTA
Organism: uncultured Bacilli bacterium; assembly: GCA_947628895.1. GTDB lineage: Bacteria > Bacillota_I > Bacilli_A > RF39 > UBA660 > CAG-1000. Next base: position 22,393 of record CANRBS010000016.1, on the reverse strand, counting down.
TATTATCCATTCCACTGTTTTTAGCGGTTTCATCTATATAGGATGCCATATATTCATGTACTCCACCACTCATATCATATACTCCAGTTATATTTCCTGTAGTACTAGCTAAATGTCCAGTATCTGTATTCCATTTTAAATTATCTGTTGTACTACCTGCTGCATCTTTAGAATTGGCCGCATATCCTGTTAAATAATCACTATGATTATTTATTCTTACTTCATTTTGTATTCCATATTTTGAATGTGAAAGATATGCAACAGCTCCCCACTCAGTGTTCTTCATCATATGGCTATCTAAACTTCTATTAAAATTGTAGGCACTTTGAAAAAATGTTGCAATTGTTTGATTTCTCCATGAATATATACCTGGTTTTACTATTATTTTATTTTCTAAGTTTGATGAATAATTTTCTGTTACTTGTGCTTGTGCTGTTGTCCAAGTAGATATATCTTTTTCTGTTATTGGTTTTGTTGTATCACTATTTTGATTATATCCTGTTTCAAATTTTCCTACCCAAAATCCATTTGAAGGTATTGATAAAAATGATGGATGTGTCATTAAATCTCTTATATCACAATCCCCAGTTTCTCCACTTTCCATTGGTGTTATACATTCACCTTCTGCTTCTCCTGTTGTTCTTGTTCCAAACTCTATATCTATTGTCTTTGTTTGACTTTCTGGTTGACTATCCTGTACACTATCATAATCTCCTAAATTAAATATTCTATAACTATATTTTGGTATCCATACAAAGTATCCTCTTATATCACTTTCTAATATTGTATCTCCTTCAGTATATTCTTTACTTGGAGTGTCTACTAGTATTACTGCATTTGCCCATTTCTTTTCAGTATATTTATACCACTCATCATACTCGTCCGTATATGTTGCTACTCCTGTATCTGATAATATTACTGGTATCATTGGATCATTTAATACTGGGTCAGCTCCATTTAATTCACTTTCTGTGTATTTTGTTTTTGATTTTTCTCCACCTACTAGTTCATTTCCATCACAATCAGTTATACTTGTTTTTGCTTCACTTACTTTATACTTTTTTCCTATATCTTCTCTTTGTATTCCACTTGAATTATTTGCTATTAATTCATTTGCTTCATCTCTTGCTGATACTTCTATTATTTTTCCTTTATCATTAAATTTTACTACATATAATATGTTACTTCTTCCATCTAAATTTAATGCATTTGTACTACTATCAAAACATTTTGTATTTTTATTTCCAATAGACAAAGACATATATTTACTCTCAGCACTTCTCATTATATTTTGTACTTCACGGATAAATGTATTTACTTTTGCTTCTCTAAACATTTTAAGTACATTAGGCAAAGCTATGATTACTAGTATTGCTAAGATAGCTATTACTGCTAATAATTCTACTAATGTAAAACCATTTCTATTTTTCATTTTTGTTACCTCTTCTCTATTTTTACTCCTTTATTATAACCTATATATATATATATCAAGAGGCACATTACTTTTTTGACAATTTTAAATAATTAAAATTACAAAATAAAATTTTTCATATTTAAATGAAAAATTTATTTAATTTTATTATAATATTTAATTAATCCTACTTTTCTATAATTAGGTAACTGTGCAAATATATAATCATTCCATATATTAGCATCCATTAAATAAATGTTTTTTCCATTTATACAAAAACTCCATTCTATTTCTTTTATTTCACTAAGTTCATCTGCTAATTTTATTGAAAAATCTAATATTTTATCAAAGTATGGAATTTTTATTTCATCTATTTTTTTATAATCATTAAATTTTTCATCTTTTAATATACTTAAAATAACTTTGTTTTTTATATCAATATATCCACTAATAATATTTTTTCCATTTTTAAATTTTATAGTTGAAGATATTACATTTGTATTTCTTTTATCATAAAGAGTAACCACATTAATAATTACTAAATCACTATTAAGTTCATTTAAAGTTTTATTATTTTCAAAATATTTTTCAACTAAAAACAATTTACTTTTTTTAATATCTTCTGCCATAAATGCAGGACTCCTATAATTTTTAACATCAAATATTTTATATGTTTTAACAAAAGAATTATTATCACCTCTACATATTAGTTTTCCACTCTTAGCAAGTTCTTCAAATTCTTTAAAGCTTAAATCATTAATATTATAAACATCTCTTTTTAATACATCTTTAAATCTTAACAATAATTTATTTTTATTATTCAATATATTTATAATACTTTTATCATATAAATGTTTTTCTAATTTATCATGTCTATAACTAGTAAGATAAGTATTTTTTTTATTTTTATCAAGATTATAAAATTCAAACAATTTATATTCTTCATCATTAACTTCATATCTAATAGTAGAATATAGCATATCAAATAATATAAAAACATAATTTTTATTACATTTACTTTTAACTAATAATATATTTTTATGTAATTTTTTTAAATTTGACTTAAAGCTTTTATAATACTTTTTTAACATACTACCCACCTACTATAATTTAATTATATAGTTTTTATCTTGAAAATACAATATTTTAAGATAAAAGGGTATCTATATTAACTATGTTATATCCTCTACTTTTAATATATTTAATAGTTGCTAGTAACTCATTTAAATTTTTACTATTTTCTTTTATAAATATGATTGAACCATTTTCAAGTATTTTTTTAGTATTAATAAGTAAATCTGATTCAATATAATTTATTATATTAATACTATTTAATTTTTCTTTTTTACAATATTTTAATATATCAAAATCATTAGTTTTAACACAATAAAAATTAGAAATATTTTTTTTAAATTCTTTTATATCATTACTATTAGTTTTATATAAAATATTTGTTTTGTTTTCTATATTATTTATATTATTTAAATTTACAACCGTATTTAATTCAACATTTTCACTTTTAGCAATATTAATCATTTGATTATAATAATTTAATGTATCAGTATCTATTACTAAACTTATATTATTTTTATATTTATTACCTGAAATAATATATTTATCTAAATTATCTTTTTTATTTAATATACATTCATCTTTTTTATATTCAACTAAATCTTCTTTAAATCCAATACCTTTCATATTTGAATAACTCTTATTTTTATTTACTATAAGTCCACTAAGTCCTAAAACTACACCTTCTTCTTTTATATAACCTTCCATACATTTATAATCATTATCATCTGCATACTTTTCAATAGATGCTAAAATCGTATTATTGTACTGTGATAATTCAATAACCTTATCTGTATAATAAAAACTAAATACAGTAAAAAATATAACTAATAAATATTTTAAATATGTTTTCATAATAAATTATATGAAAAAAGATATAACATTAATACATTATATCTTCTTCTCATATCTATTTTTAAGTACTAAAGTGTCTGTATCCATTTTAGGATAAATTAATTTACCACTTATATAATCTTCTAAACTAATACCTGTCATCTCTATTAACTCTTCAAATGTTGCTTCTTTTCTAGATGTAATAATATTATTAAGTATTTTTAAAAATTCTTTATTATCATCACTTATCATTAAGCTTAAATGTCTTGCAAAGAATCCACCTAATGCATATATTAATGAATCTCTTAACCGTATAACACATTCTTGATCTAAAACATTACCTTCACTATCTTCATAAATAGTAACATCAAGTATACCAGATATCATTTTATTTATTGAATCAATTTCTTCTGGTGGTATTTCTATATCCCCTTCTGTATTAACAATCATTTCTTTTAGGGATGCCGCATAATTTAATACTTTAAACCATGAATAATAATTATTATAGTTTATATTTTTCATTATATTACTACCAATTATATCAATATGATTTTTCTCTAAATAATCATAAAAACCAAATTCAAATGTTAATGATGGTATTTCTGATAAATAATCATCAAATAAACTAATATTCTTTTGTTGAGGAAATATAAATGTTTCAGAGTCAACTGCATGTCCAAGTTCATGAACTAACATTCCTGCATTCATAGTATTTAATTCACTAAGTTCACCAAATATATAACCTGTTTGTAAAAATATAATAAAACTATATAATCCAGAATAATCATCATTTGAATTTTCTAAATCATTTATTGAAAATCCTGTTTGAATTCTATTTTCATCAAAATATTTTTTGACTATATTATATATATTATTACCAAAAGTACTATAATAAGATAAAATTATATCAATAAAATCTTGTTTACTATAATGTCTTAAATTTTTAAAATATTGATATTTTTGTATTTGTTTTTGATCAAAATTCTTTATATAACTTGTAGATATATCATTTATTAATTTTCTATTATTGAAAAAATTCTTTAAATAATTATTTAATGTATTTTGATTATCTCTTATTTTCATTTTTTGTGCTCTATGATAATCTTTAATTATATTATCTATTACAAAATATTTATTAAATAATTTAGCTAGTGCTTGATTTAAAAATATTAAAGAGGCATAATCATTTACAATCATATTTTTAGTTGGTCTGCATGCAAACTCACTAATTGCACACATTAAATCATAAGTCATTCTATCTTCATCAATATTCATTTAAAACCCTCCCAGTAAAAATATATTTTATATTACAATTAAGTTAAAATCAATAAGATTATTAAAAAATGATAATTAAAAAAGAAGTTTTATTTATTTAACTTCAATTTTTTCTTTTCCACCCATATAAGATTGTATTTTAATTATTCAACATCTAAAATTTTAAATATATTCATATTTTTTATTTTTCTTTTATAAAATAAAATATTTAAAATCAAAATTGTAAGAAAAACTATTAAAATTAATAATGAATATTTATATACATTAATACTTTTTACAAATAATATAATATTAGAATTATTTAAAACAAGTTCTATTATATATTTAATTAATTCAAAAAATACTATAAATATAATTATTGAAAACATTAATACTAAAAATATTCTTACAAATATAATTATACTTAATTGATTATTTTTATATCCAATTGACTTTAATACTGCTAAATTTTTTTCTTCATTATAAAACATATTTTTAATCATGTAATATAATGCTATAAAAATAATAATTAGACTAAACAATAATATATAATTAAATATTTTTTGAATTATATTTATATTTTTAATTTCAATATGTGAAGAATATAGAGAAACAATACAACCTTGATCTTCTAATTTGTTTAATACATTATTTAAATTAATATATTTATCCACAACTACATTATAACTTATTGATCTATTCGTATTTATTTTTTCAAACATTTCCCTACTTATATAAATATCATTCTTATTTTCATAAGTAACTCCAATAATTTTAAAAGTATATAATTTGTTATCTAAATATAATGATATTTCTTTATTTTCATTAATATCATCATTAGTAAGTTTAGATGACATAAAATAATATTGTGAAATTACTACTTCATTTTCTTTAATATTATTTCTACCTTTTAAAACTTCTTCATTATTATATATATTTATTTTTATATTTTCTTCACTAGAATCTACTACTATATTCTCTTGATTTTTATTTCTAAATTCTAATGAATTATAATTAGCAGAATATTTTTCTATATTATCATTATTTTCTAACTCTTTTATTATATTATCATCATATTCTTTTACAATAAGTGTTCTATTTTCTTCTTTACTTCCAAATATTTCATTTTTATAAAAATTATAATATTTATTTATTAACAAAATAATAATGAAAAGAACTATTATAAAAAATAATAGTATTGTATATATTAAATATTTAGTTTTATCCTTAAATGCATTAAAAATTATCTTATACACAATCATCACCATAAATCTTATTAATATTTATTAAACTTGATATTAAATTTGATATTATACAAATAATTATTAATACAATTGCAAGTTTATAATCAAATATTAGATTCCATTTATTAAGTAGAAATGGAAATTTATTAATTATCATCTTAAAAATACTAATTAATATATAAGATATACCAAATGAAAATATAATAGATATAATCATATTTATAAGATTAGACATAAAATATATAAAATTTAAATCTTTATTTTTATAACCCAAATAAATCATTAGCTTATATTGGTCTTTTTCTTCATTAAATTTTTTATAAAAAACAACTATTATAAATATAGATATTGCTATCAAAACACATATAGTTAATAATGTGGTATTAGAATTAATATTTTCTATTCCTTCATCATCTGTTATTAACATTGGTTCAGTGGTATAACTTTTCTTCTCTATTTCTTTTTTTACAGAATTTACATTTTTTACATCATCTACTTCAACTAAAAAGTCTGTTTGATAAATTAAATTATTTTCTCCTGTTTGTTCATTAAAATCATCTTTAAATTCATTATAAACAATTTCTTCTAATACTTTGCTATTTACATAGCACTTATTTTCATCTACAAAAGATGATGAACTATTTTCATAAATTCCAATTAATTTTAATTTTATATTAAAATTATATTTTCCATTGAGACTTGAATATTCAAAATTTAAATTCTTATTTAAATAATTTTCAATTAAAATTCTATCATCGATTGAATAATTTAATAAATTATCTTCAACATTTGCAAGTGGATAAAAGTTTTTTGGACAAATTAAATAATAACCATCATCATCAGGAAAATTTGTACCTTCAATTATTTTTGGTAAAGTTTTATTATTAGCAGAATAAATTTCAAATGTACCTTCTAGTTTATCATTTTTAAAATCTTTAGAATGTAAGCCATCAAAATGAAATTGAAATCTAACAACATTAATAACATGATCAATAGAAGACAAATCTTTTTTTATATCTGATTCTTGTTTTTCAAGTAATTTTTCAACATTATTTGGAGTAACAAATAATTGTCTTAAAAAGAAATCATCTTTTTCACTATTTTCTAAATAATTATTAGTAGAACTTTTATATGTATTAATAATTATAAGTAAGAACATTGCTATACCAATAAAAAACATATTTAAAAATGTACTTTTTCTTCTAAATTGTTTTTTTATTGTTAATAATAATTTATTTTTCATTTTTTGACTCCTTTAATAAAGTATGATCTTTTATTAAAAGTACTTCATCAGCAAAGTCTTTAACTACTCTACTATGACTAACAACAATTACACATTTTCCTTTTGATGCTAAATATTTGAGTATTTTTAATATCTTTTCTTCATTTTCAGGATCAAGTGAACCTGTTGGTTCATCTGCTAGTATTATATCTGGATTATTTGCAAGTGCTCTTGCTATTGCTACTCTTTGCTTTTCTCCACCTGATAGTTCTTTTGGATAATGATTTGCTCTATCTTCTAAATCTACTAATTTTAATAATTCTGTTGATAATTTTTTCATTTTTTTAATTGTATAATTTTTATTTAAATACATTGGTAACATGACATTTTCATAAGATTTCATCAATGGATCTAAATAGAATGATTGAAAAATAAAACCTATTTTTTTATTTCTCATATTAGCTCTAGCATCATCAGATAAATCACTTACTTTTTTATTATCTATTAGTATTTCACCTGAATTTGGATTAATTAGTAAACCTAACATTTGTATTAATGTAGATTTTCCTGCTCCACTCTTTCCACTTATACAATAAAATTTTCCATTTTCAAATGTATAACTTACATTATCAAGAACTACTAAATTTCCTTTATTTTTTCTATATGATTTGGTAACATTTTTAATTTCTAACATTATATTACTCCTTTATAACATTATAATATTTAATGAGAAAATAAACAATCTCTTCTTATTAAATTTATCTTATTAATATTTTTTCTTTTTACAAACTAAAATAACTTTTTATTTCATTTATTTAATATTGCCTCTATTGGCTTTATTTTAGCAATTTTACTAGAAGATGATGCTGAAATCACTATTGCCACTAAAATTGAAAAAAGCAATGAAGTTAATATTATTAATGGATTCATTATTATTCCACTAAATTCAAATAAATAATTTTTAAATACAAATATATTTAGTAATTTACATGAAATAATCCATCCGATTACTGATAATAGCCATGAAATCAAACCAATAATAATAGATTCATATGTAAATATTTTAACTACATCTTTAACTTTTGCTCCAAGACTTCTTAAAATACCTATTTCTTTTTTACAATAATTTATGGAAATAGTTATAAAGTTTGAAAATAGTAAAAATGCAAATATTACAAAGATTAAACTAATTATTATAATATATGTAAAAGCATTTTTATAAATATTAGTCATTAATAATACTGCCTCATTATAATCATTTATCCTCATACTATATGAATAATGCATACCACTTAATTTATTTTCAGTATCTTCATTATTTAAAAATTCTAATGATGAAAATAATTTATTTAAATTATTAGTATTATTTTCATAAACTCTAACTCCATAAATCCTTTTTGTTTCTGAATTCATTTCATCAATATATTTACTACTTATATAATTATTATCATCCATAGATATTCCAATAATCTGAACATCTAAATTTTCATTTTCATCATCCAAAGATAAATTAACGATTTTAGCTTTGCTATTTATATTATTTTTATTCAAATAGTCTAATGTAAAATTTTTTAATGCTTCATCATAATTAACATTACTATTTTTCATATAATTAAGTAACTCAGATTCAAAATTTTCTTTTAATTCTCTTAATGTATTAACAGATATAACAATTTCATTTTTAGATAGTTTATTTATATTTTTAATTCCTTCTTTTGTCACAATATCAATTTGACTATCTAATTCTTTTATGTTTTTATTTTGAATTTTATCAAACACATCTAAATATAAATTATTTATTAAGCTCTCTTTACTTGAATTTAATTTAACAGATTTAGTAAAGCCTTTTACATAAATATCATTTGATAAATCTTCATAATTAGAATGAAAATAATTTAACACTTTTTTATCTGATGATTTCCCACTTAATATATCCATAAATAAACTATTATCATCATCTACAATACCAACAATAATTAATTTATTATCTCCCAATTTTAATTCTTTATTAGATTTTATTATATCATTATAATCTTTTGGAATGTATATTTCACCATTATAAAGTTTTATTCCATATTTTATAATATAATCAGCAAAGAATTTATGTACAACTATTTCATTATTTTTTTCTGGAAGTCTTCCTATGACTTTTCCAACTATCTTTTCATCTTCTATTTCAATAAATCTTATATTATATGGTTGTGAATAATTTAAAAAATTATCTTTTTTACCAAATTCAAAATTAATTGGTTCATTATTATCGTATAAGTTATATTCCTTATTTAATTTAGTTTGACTTATCGAATTTAAATAAGATATATCTTTATCATTTAATTTTATTAAACATTTTGGACTTCTTCCATAACCATAATCACAATTAAATACTCGAACTACATAATCATTATTATCATTCATAGTTTTTATAATTAAATCTTCTTTTTTAAATAATGCTAAATTACTTGTAACAGACATAAATATAAATGAAAAAGTAATTAATAAAATCGTCAGGATTAATCTTAAAGGTTTTTGTTTTAATCTGTTTAGTGCCATTTTATAAGCATAAGAAAAAGGAAGTTTTGATTTCTTTAATTTTAATATACTAGTTGATTCATTTATATTTTGTGAATTAGTATCTCCTATTAACTTTCCATCTTCTATTTTTATAATTCTATCTGCATATTTTTCAGCAGATTCAATATCATGAGAAATTACTATAACTAGTCTATCTTGACTTATTATTTTTAATATATCAAATATTTGCATACTAGATTTTTTATCTAAATTTCCTGTTGGTTCATCTGCTAATATTAGTTTTGGATTTTTTATAAGTGCTCGGGCTATTGCTACTCTTTGTTTTTGTCCTCCTGATAATTCATTTATATTTCTATTTTCTAAATTTTCAATACCTAATAATTTTAATAGTTTTGATATATATTCTTTAGATGGTGTTTCATTTTGTAATTTCATTGCTAGTTCTATATTTTTATATACATTATATTCATCCAACAAATTAAATTCTTGAAATACAAAACCAATATATGTATTTCTATAAGCATCTAACTCTTTTTCACTAAATTTACCGATATCTTTTCCATTTATTTTTATTTCACCACTAGTTGCATCATCTAAACCACCTAATAAATTAAGCAATGTGGATTTACCACTACCACTTTTTCCTACTATAAAAACTAAACCTTTATTTTCTATCTTTAAATCAATATTATCAAGAGCCACAGTATAATTTTTTTTCTTTTTAGTAGTATAAATTTTAGTCAAATTTTTTAATTCTATCATATAATACCTTCTTTTCATATAAAATTATATAATCTATTAAAATATTTTTACACCACTTTTAAAAAAAAGTATTCCACTTTTAAGCAGAATACTAATAAATAAATTTATTATTTGAAAATTCTTTATATATATTTAATTTACATTTTGTTACAAAAGATTTATCATTTTTATCTACATATTCAATTACTAAATATAAATCATTAATATCCTCTTTGTTAAATATTTGGGGTATATTCTCAATATTATAATTAATTTTTGTTTCATTTAAAATATTTGAAAGTAATTTAATATTATCTGAAATATCATTATCCGTCATATGATATATTGTATTTTCACTATTTTCTAAACTTATAGTATATCTTTTAATTAAAGGTTCATTATTAGTTCCTGAATCTTCACCAACATAGATAATATCAGGAATTATAACTAATACTTTTTGTGGGTTAAATATAATATAACCATTTATCTCATATAAATTATTACTAAAATTTATATCATAAATACTAGTTTTATTATAATTAGAAAAAGTGTATATTATTGAAAAAATAAATATTAGTAAAAATACAATTATAGTACTTAAAATTATAAATTTTTTCTTTGTTTTAAAAATATATGAATTAATAATATTAATAAAAGATTTGTTAATTTTTTCATTATTTATTTTTTCTCCACTTAATAAATCTTGAACATTTACTTTTAATTCTTTACTTAAATTAAATAGCAATATTGAATCAGGTAAATTTATGCCTGTTTCCCATTTTGAAATTGTTTTAGCATTAACACCTATTCTTTCTGCTAATTCTTCTTGAGTCAAATTTTGTTCTTTTCTTAATTTTGCTATAAATTTTCCTATTTTTTCTAAATCCATAAGTCCTCCATTAATTTAAATATATTTTAACCATATATATATATATATTAGCAAATAACTTATAGTTTCAATATACATCAATAAAACTATAAATCTAAACTATTTTGATTTAATAAAAATTCTTGTACTCCAATTACTAGTATACCTTCCTCTGTATACCAATGCTTAATGCAGTCTTTCACTACAATTATTTTTTTAAAATTATCGTTAATATTCATTAATGGTCGTTCTTCTTGAATTGTCTTTTCTCTTGTTTCTAAATTTAATGCTGATTGTACATAATATCTTTTATTTCCTAAATTACACACAAAATCAACTTCTAATTGTTTTCTATTTTTACTTTCATCCCTAATTTCAACTACACCTACATCAACATTATAACCTCTTAACATTAATTCATTATAAATTATATTTTCCATTATATGATTTTCTTCTTGTTGTCTATAATTTAGTCTAGCATTACGAAGTCCAATATCTGAAAAATAATATTTTTGTGGAGTTTTAATATATTTTTTGCCTTTAACGTCGTATCTATTAGATTTATTGACGATAAAAGAATCTTCAATATACTTTATATATGAATTTATGGTATTTAAAGAAATTTCTTTTTCACCATTACTTACAAATGTATTATATATTTTTTGAGAATTTGTAAGCGAACCAACGGATGATGCCAAGATATTAATAAGTGAATCTATAATATCAAATCTTTGAATATTATTACGTTCAATTATATCTTTCACATAAGTTTGTTTAAATAAATCTTTTAAATATTTTGCTTTTTCTTCATCGGTCTTTTTAGATAAAATTAAAGGTAATCCACCATATAATATGTATTCGTTCCATGCTTCTACTCTATCACCTTTAAAAGCATTAACATATTCTGAAAAAGATAAAGGAAATACCTTAATTTCATCTCCTCTGCCTCTAAATTCAGTAATAACGTCTGATGATAAGAATTTTGAATTACTACCTGTTACATAAACATCAATATTCCTTTCATATAAAAAACCATTTAATACAGATTCAAAATTATTCACTAGTTGAATTTCATCTAATAAAATATAATACATATTTTTATCTTTTATCTGTGATTTTATGTATATATTCAATTCATGAGGATCTAAGTATTTACTATTTTCTTCTTTATCCAACTCTAATTTAATAATATGATCTTCTTTTACACCACTATCAAGTAAATAATTCTTAAATAATGGATCTAATAAATAAGACTTACCACATCTTCTAATACCAGTTATAACTTTAATTAATCCATTTTCTTTTCGATTAATTAATCTGTTTAAGTAAATATCTCTTTTAATTTCTTTCATAATTTCTCCTTTTGAAGATTTTTGCCACTTATGGCATTTTTCTTCAATACAATTATATAATTTTTTTAATTTTTTCGCAATACTTTATTGAAGATTTTTGCCACTTGTGGCATTTTTCTTCAATAAACATAAAAAGAAGTATTACATTGAATTTCAATTTTTTTTGAAAATTTATGTATACTTCTTTTTACAAATATTTAAATAAACTATTTCTTTTCAATTTTTTCTTTTCCACCCATATATGGTCTTAATACTTCTGGAATTTTGATACTTCCATCTTCTTGATAATTATTTTCAATTAATGCGATTAATCCACGAGGAGATGCTAGTACTGTATTATTTAGTGTATGTAAATAATAGTTACCATTTTCACCTTTTACTCTAATTGATAATCTTCTTGCTTGAGCATCACCTAAATTAGAACAAGATCCAACTTCAAAATATTTCTTTTGTCTTGGACTCCATGCTTCAATATCACATGATTTAACTTTTAAGTCAGCTAGATCTCCACTACAACATTCAAGTTGTCTTACAGGAATATCCATATTTCTAAATACTTCTACTGTATATTTCCACATATTTTCATAATATTTCATTGAGTCTTCTGGCTCACATAAAACTATCATTTCTTGTTTCTCAAATTGATGTACTCTATAAAGTCCTCTTTCTTCTAAACCATGAGACCCACCTTCTTTTCTAAAGCATGGTGAATATGAAGTCATTCTAATTGGTAATTCTTCTTTTTTTATTAATTGATCTTTAAATCTTCCTATCATAGAGTGTTCACTAGTTCCAATTAAATACAAATCTTCACCTTCAATTTTATACATCATTGCTTCCATTTCAGGGAAAGACATAACACCAGTTACTACATCACTATGAATCATAAATGGTGGGATTGCATAAGTAAAACCTTTATCAATCATATAATCTCTTGCATAAGCTATCATTGCTTCATGAAGTCTTGCTATATCACCAAGAAGATAATAAAATCCTTGTCCACTAGTTCTTCCTGCTGATACTTTATCCATTCCATTTAAACTTTCTATTATATCTGCATGATATGGTATTTCAAAGTCAGGAACAATTGGTTCTCCAAACTTTTCAACTTCAACATTCTCACTATCATCCTTACCTATTGGTACACTATCATCTATTATATTTGGAATTACCATCATTATTTCTTTTATTTTAACTTCTAATTCTTGTTCTCTTTGTTCTAATGAAGTAATTTCATCTTGCATTTTTGATACTTTTTCTTTAGTTTTATTTGCTTCATCTATTTCTTTATTTCTCATAAGTTCCCCAATTTTAGAACTTAAGTTATTTTTCTCACTTCTTAAATTATCACCTTTTGCTTTACATTCACGATATTCTTTATCAAGTTCAAATACTTCATCTACTAAAGGTAATTTTTCATCTTGAAATTTCTTTTTGATATTTTCTTTTACTACATCTCTATTTTCTCTTATAAGTTTAATGTCTATCATAAACTCACCTCTTAAAATATTTTATCAAAAAAATGACAAAATAAAAAGAGAAAATGTTCTCTTTTATATTACTACCATCCTCCAAAGCCAAAAATTATAGCTAAAAGAATAAATAGTACTAAAATTATAAAGAATATATTAGCTCCTTGATAATTACCACACATAAATTGCACCTCCTTAAACTAGATAAAAGCACCTAGTATGATTACTAATAATATGAATAATACTAGTGCAAATGCTGCTCCACCAATGCCATTTCCATTACCATTACAAGAATTACAACCGCATCCTGAATTCATAAAACATTCCTCCTTTTTTATCTTTACACTCTTATAGTATGTTAAAAATAATTTTTTGTGTATGATAATTACTTGTATTTTAAAGTTATATTTGCTATTATATTAAGAGTTAGGAGGCAATAAAAATATGAAGAAAAAATTATTATTAAGTACCCTATGCTTATTATTAATAACTGGTTGTAAAGCCGTAAAACTTGATAATGGAGAAAAAGCGGTAGTTACATTTAAAGAAGGTGGAATTAGTGTTAATGAATTATATAATGAATTAAAAGAATCTTATGGTGCTGAAAAAATTATGGATTTAATAGATTCTAAATTATTAGATGAAAAATATGAAGATACAGAAGATGTAAAAACTTATGTTAATCAAGCAGTTAAACAATTAAAGGATGCTGCTAAAGAAGCAAATGTTGACTTAGAATTATATATAAATGCATATTATGGTTTAAAAGACATTGATGCTTTTAAAGATTATTTAGCTCTATCTTATAAAAGAAACTTATGGGTACAAGATTATGCTGTTAAAGCTGTAACTGATAAACAATTAAATGATTATTATGAACAAGAAGTATATGGAGATATTGATGCAAGTCAAATATTAATTACAATTGATGCTAGTAGTAGTGCTAGTGATGATGAAAAGAAAGAAGCTGAAAATAAAGCTCTTGAAAAAGCAAAAAGTATTATAAAAGAATTAAAAGATGGTAAAGACTTTGCTACTGCTGCTAAAGAATATTCACAAGACTATTCTACTGCTAATAATGGCGGTAAATTAGGTAAAGTAAATACTGATACTGTTGAAAGTGAAGTATTTGATGCATTACTTGAATTAAAAGATGGAAGTTATACAACTACTGCTGTAAAATCTAGTCAAGGATACCATATTTTATATAGAACTAGTCAAGATGAAAAACCAGAATTAACTGAAGATTTAACTAATGAAATCAAAGAAAAAATTGGTAGTGAAATGGCAGTAGAAGATGGATTTAGTACTAATGCATTAAAAGCATTAAGAGAAGAAAATGAAATGAAATTTATTGATACTGATTTAGAAAAAAGTTTTAATGATTTAGTTTCAAGTCAAGAAACAACAACAACTACAAATTAATCAAAATCAAAATTAAAAAAGTCACTTTTCAAAAACAAAAGTGATTTTTTTAGTCTTTAAATAAACCATTTATATCTTCATAACTATAACCTTTTCTTAAAAGTGAACTAATTATTTTAGTTTTATCATTTTTAAATTTTCTTTTAGCTTTTTCTAAATCTTTATCTAATGCATTTGAATCATATTCTATATTTTTAAGTGAATCTTCTATCATATCTTTTTCATATCCCAAATTATATAAATCATTTTTCATTTTAGTAATAAACGAATAATAGCTTTTACTCTTCATTAAATTTTTCTTTTTATTAACTATTTTATTTAACTTTTCTATCCATATACTATCATCTATAGTATTTAAGTATTCATCTATATCTTCTTCATTAAATCCATATTCTAATAGTGATTTTTTAATTTTATAAGGTCCATCATTACTTAAATTAATTTTATCATTAGTATATGCCATAATATAATTTTTATTATTAAGTAAATTTAATTCTTCTAATTTATCAATTACTTTATTTATTAATTCATGATCAAATCCTTTTTTAGTTAAATAAGATATTATTTCTTTTTTATAGCGTAATTTAATTTCAATATAATTAAGTGCTGTATAATATGCATCATAATATTTATTTTCTTCTAATATTTTATCAAGTAAATCTATATCAATATCTTTTATTAATAATAAATTATATTTTAAGATAACATCTTCATATAAAGTAATTTCACTATTATTAGACATTACTTTATATTTATTTTTACCAACTTTTTTAAATTTAGTTATTTTCATAAATACTCCTTTTATATAATTATATCATTATAAATTAATTCTTTAAAGCAAACAAAAAGAAGTTTTAAACTTCTAATCGTTACTGTAATTTGTAAAGTATCTTTGTACTAGTACTACTGGTGTTCCTTTATCACCACTACCACTTGTTAAATCACAAAGACTTCCTAATAAGTCAGTATATCTTCTTGGTGTAGTTCCTTGAGTAGCCATAGTACCTTTTAATTCTTTATCTTTTTCTTTTATTGCTTCTTTCATTGCTTTATTTAATTCTTCACCATGTAAATCTTTAAATTGATTTTCAGAGAAGTATTTAAGTTTTATTTCATTAGGACTACCTTCAAGTCCTTTAGTATAAGCAGGACTTACAACAGGGTCAGCAAGTTCCCATATCTTACCTACTGGATCTTTAAATGCTCCATCTCCATAAACCATAACTTCAATAGTTTTACCAGTTTTTTCTTTAAATAATTCTTGCACTTTATTTACAAGTTTATCACCAGTTCTAGGGAATAGTTTAACTCTTGTTTCAGTTGAACGATTGCTTCCTAAAAGTCCATATGGTGAGTATCCACTTCCATCAACACTTTCATTTAATATTTCACTCATCATTAAAACTTTAGCACCGGCTTTTTCTAGTCTTTCTTTAGTTTCAAATCTTGTATGAATATCACAATTTATTACTGTATTTGTATAATTTAGTATAGTTTCTGGATTATTTGAAAATACCATTTCAAATTCACATCCTTCTTTTAATACTAAATCTCTATATACTTCATACATATTAACACCAGTAAATAAATGTTTAAAATATGAATATTTTTCTTTATATTCTTCTTCACTAATAACATCTACTGATGGATTAACATTATTTTTTCTTAAATCTTCTTTATATAAAATATCATTACCTACTTCATCAGATGGATAACTAGAAAGTAATGTAATTTTCTTTGTAGATTTTGCCATAGCTGATAATAAAACTGCAAATCTATTACGACTTAATATTGGAAATACTATTCCTAAATGATCTGTATTTAATTTGTTTTTAATATCTTTTGCTATTTGATCAAGTGTTGCAAAATTACCTTCACTAATTCCTACAACTGCTTCAGTAATGGCAACTACATCCTTGTCTTCTAATTCAAAGTTTTCACTTTTGCTTGCTTTTAATACGGAATCTACTACAATACTCGCTAAATCATCGCCTTCTTTAATAATAGGTGTTCTAATCCCTCTTACTACAGTTCCAACATCTCTCATAAATCACTCTCCTACTTAATAATATCATAAAAAAATTATTATTTACATAAATATACAAATTATTTACAAAAAAAGAAGTTAATTTTCTTTTAACTTCTTATCTCTATAATCTTCAATAGCAGCTTTTACTGCTTCTTCTGCTAAAACTGAACAATGCATTTTAACAGGAGGAAGTCCATCTAATGCGGCTGCTACTGCTTTATTTGTAAGTTCTAGTGCTTCATCAACTGTTTTTCCTTTAATCATTTCTGTTGCCATTGAAGATGTTGCTATAGCTGATGCACAACCAAATGTCTTAAATTTAACATCTGTTATAACTTCATTATCATCTATTTTTAAGTACATTTTCATAACATCTCCACATACTGGATTTCCAACTGTACCTACTCCGTCTGCATCTTCTATAACACCAACATTTCTTGGATGTTCAAAATGATCCATTACTTTATCTGAATACATTACTTCTCCTCCTCACATAATGGTGACATATCTCTTAATTTACTTACAACTTCTACCATTGAATCAATTAAATAATCAACTTCTTCTTTAGTATTATGTTTACCAATAGATACTCTAATAGATCCATGTGCAATTTCATGGGGAAGTCCAATACTTAATAGTACATAAGATGGTTCTAAAGTTTTAGATGAACATGCACTACCAGTTGATACACATATTCCTTTTTGATCTAAAAGTAACATTATACTTTCACCTTCAATATATTTAAATGAGAAATTTGCATTTCCTGGAAGTCTTTTAGTTCTATCACCATTTAATTTAATATCTGGTATTCTTTTTTCTATTTCACTTATATAGTAATCTCTTAATTCTGTTATTTTTTTGACATTTTTATCAAAATCTTTATAAGCGGTTTCAATAGCATAACCAATACCAATTATTCCAGGTACATTTTCTGTTCCACTTCTTTTATCTCTTTCTTGATGTCCTCCATCATTCATTCTAGTAACATTAGTACCTTTCCTAATATATAATGCTCCTACTCCTTTTGGACCATAGAATTTATGACCTGACATACTTAGCATATCAATATTCATATCTTCTACATCTATTTTAACACTTCCAATTGCTTGTACCGCATCAGTATGAAATTTAATTCCATGCTCATGAGCAATTCTTCCTATTTCTTTAATTGGTTCAATTGTTCCAATTTCGTTATTAGCAGTCATTACACTAATTAATATAGTATCTTCTCTAATACTATTTTCAAGTTCATCTAACTTAATAAATCCATTTTCATCAACTGATAAATAAGTTATTTCAAATCCTTCTTTTTCAAGTGATTTACAACTATTTATTATAGCTGGATGCTCAATACATGATGTAATTATATGTTTACCTTTCTTTCTATTAGCATAAGCAAAACCTTTAATAGCTAAGTTATCACTTTCACTTCCACCAGATGTAAAATATATTTCTTCTGCTTTTGCATTAATTGCATCAGCAACTCTTTTTCTTGATTCTTCTACATCCTTATGTACACTAATAGAAGGTGTGTATATAGATGATGGATTAAAATATCTATCTGTAAAATATTCCATCATTTTATCTAAAATATCTTTATCTAGTGCAGTTGTAGCTGCATTATCAAAATATTTAATCATTTTATTTCTCCTTTCGTTTTATATTATAAAACTTTAGTAAAAAAAAAGCTATAATTTAAAAAAATATTTTAGAAACTCTAAAATATTTCACATAAATTTTACTATTTTAATAATTTAATTTTTCCAATCACTGGAAGTTCTTTTGAATTTTCATTTAATGTATTTACAAATCCAAATCCTGATAACAATAAAGCTATAAAGTATAATGTATAACTAATTAAATTTACCCACCCAGGAGTATATGCATTAACATAAAGACTTCTTATAGAAAATACTGAACTTAGTACAATTGAAATAATAAATGCTAATACCCATACAATTGTTACACTTAATCCTTGATTAGCATGGAAAAATAAATAATTAGATTTTTTATATTTTCCAGTAAATAAGAAATATAATACTGCGAGTGGAACATAACAAATCATAGCATTTGTTTTATTATTTTTAACATCTTCTTTTGTATAATCATCACTATAATCTGTAGTATTTACAAAGTTTTCTACTTTTTCTATAATTTTATCTCCCATGTCTTTATCAGGATGTGAATTAATTACTTGCATTTCTGGATTTTGATATTCACTTTGTACATTTGGATTTACTTCTACTTGTTGTCCTATTTGATTTAAAGTATTAGTTTCATTAATATTTTGATTTAAATTATTTTGATTGTTATTTAGATTTAAATTTTGATTATCATTCATATTATCACCTATCTTTATCAATTATAGCAAATTTTTTATAATAATTCTATGAAAATATATTAAAAAATGTTATAATGAATTTAATGCAAGTGTGGCGGAACTGGTAGACGCATCAGACTCAAAATCTGACGGTACTTGGTACCTTGAGGGTTCGATTCCCTTCTCTTGCACCAGATTGATAGGAAATGGCTTCAAAAAGTAAAAAAGAATGTATAATAAAAATATATTCTTGTAGTTAGAAAAAGCTATTTTTTTATAATAAAATACCTTAGGTAATTTTAGATAATACCTAAGGGTTAAATATTAATAATTATTATTTTGATTTAATACATTTTTAACTTTTTAATTTTTTATTATTATTTTTAGTTAAAGTTAATTTTTGTGAATTATTATCTTTATCAATGTTGTCATCAATACCAAGCAACCATTCTGTAGGTATAGCTGATAAACCACCATCTACTTCAACTCTTTCACTAGGTAAAACATCATGATAGAATGAATTTTTATATTCAGAAAATAAAATCTCTGCAATTAACTTTTTATCAGATTTTAGGTCTAAATCAATATATTTCAATTTGCATCTCTTCTTATATATATTATCATATTTTTTTGGTAATATTAAGTATATTTTAAAAAAGATTTAATATATCTTCCACAATGTTATAAATTTAATTCATTTGAACTATTTGGTTCGCTTTTTATCGCAAGAATTTATAAAAGTGACCGAAAAGTGACCGAAAGGTGACCGAAAGTCTTGATAAAATTTTATAATTGTTTATAATGATATTAGGTGATAGTTTATGTATATCGAATCTGAAACAGTAGAATTAAAACAAGAACTTACTAAAAATATAAAAAAAGAAATCGTTGCATTTGCTAATTCAAAAGGAGGAACAATATATATTGGTATTACAGATACTGGAGAAATATTAGGATTAAAAGATATTAAAAGTGACATTGAATCGTTAAGTGGAATGATAAGAGAAGGTATAATTGGTAATTTAATAACATATACCAATATAGAAATCAAAGAAATTAATAAAAAAGATGTTATTGAATTACATATTACCTCTGCACCAGAAAAACCGTATTATTTAGCTGACAAAGGATTAAAATCAAGTGGTGTATACATAAGGCATGGTTCTTCTACTATTCAAGCGACAGATGAAATAATTAGGAAAATGTTAATAGAATCTTCTAAAAAAAGTTTTGAAGAAGAAATATCAAATGTACAAGAATTAACATTTGATTATGCCAAGGAAATATTTAAAAAAAGAAATATTGAATTTGCAAATGGAAAATTTAAAAGTTTAAAAATGATAACAGATAATAAATTTAATAATTTGGCTCTTTTACTTTCTGATCAAAATCCGTATACAGTGAAATGTGCGATATTTGATGGTACAAATAAAACATTATTTAAAGATAGAAAAGAATTATTTGGCTCATGCTTAAAAATTGTAGAAGATGCTTTTTATTATATGAATTTATCTAATCATATAAATTCAACATTTGATGGTTTGCAAAGAATTGATAAAAAGGATTATCCAGACTTTTCAATCAGAGAAGCATTATTAAATGCAATAATTCATAGGGATTATCATTTTAATGGTAGTATATTATTATCAATATTTGATGATAGAATTGAAATTAATTCAACTGGTGGATTAATTAGTACACTATCTTTGAATGATGTATATAATGGTGTCTCTGAATCGAGAAATCCTAACTTTGCTGAGATATTTCATAGATTAAATTATGTTGAAAATTATGGTACTGGTATAGGTAGAATAATAAATGAATACCAAGATTCTAAATTAAAACCAATTATTGAATTATCAGAAAATGTTTTTAAAATAACATTACCAAATTTAAACTATATTGAAGGTAATAAAACTGAACTTAATAATATGACTCAAGAAGAAATCATTACAAAATATGTTATAGAAAAAACAAAAATAACTAGATTAGAAGTAGAAAAACTATTAGATATAGGAAATACAAGATCAAAACAAATTATTAATAAATTATTAGATAACAATATTTTAATTAAAAAAGGTACTGGAAAAAATACATATTATGTATTAAATAATGAGTAAAAGTTGTAAATATCTATGTCACTCGCACCAGATAGATCAAAACTCGTACCTTTATAAGTATGAGTTTTAAAATGCTTAAATTCGTGATATAATTTTTATAGTTTAAATTGATATTGTCAAACTCGTTTGCATATTATAAGAACAATATGTTGTGGAGATGATATATATGAAATACATTGGAACAAAAAATATAGAAACAAATAGATTATTTTTAAGAAAATTGACTGTAGATGATGCTTATAATGCTTTTAAAAATTGGTGTAATAAAGATAATGTAGACAAATATGTTTTATGGAAAAAACATGAAACTATTGATATAACACTAAAACAATTTGAGAGTTGGGTTTTAGAATACGAAAATCCTAAAACTTTTAGATGGATTGTTGAATTAAAAGAAAATAAAGAGGTAATTGGTACTATTGATGTATCAACTAAATTTTTAAAGTATGGAACATGTGAAATTGGATATTGTTATGGAGATGAATTTTGGAATAAAGG
>CANRBS010000015.1 GCA_947628895.1 uncultured Bacilli bacterium | reverse complement strand
ACCACTCATGCTGGTCAGTTCAACTTTAACAGGAACACAGGTGATGCCAACTCTAACAACGGCTCCCGTCTCGTTCTTACTCCAACCAATTAATTATATTTCTGAATAAAAATTAAATAAATATAAATATTTATATTAAAAACTAAACATAAATGATATAATTATAATGAGGTGTTAAATGTATGAAAGTAATATGGAAAATAATATCATTTGTATTAGTTATTATATTAGTAGTAGTTTCTTTTATAAGTATGGTTTTATTAGCCGCTATTAATAGTACAGAAGAGTATTTATCAAGAGAAAATATTACACAGACTATTAAACAATTAGATTTTAAAGCAATAGTTGGTGAAAAAGTAAACAATGAGTTAAATAAAGTATTAGAAGAAACCGGATTACCTCGTGAATATGTTGATAAAGTATTAGAAAGTGAAAAGGTAAAAGAATATTTAGGTAATTATGTATCTAGTGGTGTTGAATATATATTATATGATAAAGAGATTAAACTTCCAAATACTGATGAAATATCAAATATAATAATAGATAGTTTTGATTATGTAGTAAATGAAGCTAAAAATAATAATATTAATGTAGATAAATATTTATCTATTGAAGATCAAGATAAAATAAAAAAAGAAATAAAATCTAAATCATCACAAATAGCTGAAAAAATACCTGATGCTGAGACTTTACTTGAAAATGTTATAATGCAAAATGAAGAAACAGCAAAAGCAAAAGAAAAACTTGATGAAGTAAGAGAAGTTATTGATAAAATACAAATCGTATTCAAATATAAATTTATATTATATATTGTTATAGTTGTTAGTTTAGCATTAGTTGTATTATTAAGAATTAAACATTTAAGATTTATTAAATTTTTAATGATACCATTTGCATTAACTGGAGGATCATTATTTGCATTATATAAAGGATTACCTATATTATTTAATAAATATTATCCAGAAGAATTAAATATGATTAAATCATATATTGAAAGTTCACTTCAAGGTGTATATGCAACTATAAAATTATATAGTGTTATATGTTTAGTTATTTTAATATTATTAATAATAGCTCAAATAATAGTTTCAATTTATTATCATAAAAAAGAAGATAAAGAATTTAGTGAATTATAAAAAAACAAACAATATCATATTTACAATTAATTAATAATATGATATTGTTTTTAATTGTAATATTATACATATATTTAATTTATTATGTATATAAAACAAATTTTATATTATTTCTTTACATTGGAGGTTTACTATGGAAAGATATGAAGAAATAGAAAGAAGTATAATTAAAAAATATAGAAAAAATATTTGGTGTAAATTTGTAAGAGCAGTTCAAAATTATGAATTAATTAAAGAAAATGATAAAATTATGGTATGTATTAGTGGTGGTAAAGATTCATTTTTATTAGCTAAATGTATTCAAGAAATAAAGAAACATGGAAAAATAAATTTTGATGCTGAATTCGTTGTTATGAATCCTGGTTATAATGAAATAAATAAAAACTTGATTATTGAAAATGCTAAAACATTAAATGTTCCAATTAAAATGTTTGAAAGTGATATATTTGATGTAGTCTCAAAAGTAGATAAAAGTCCTTGTTATTTATGTGCTAGAATGAGAAGAGGATATTTATATAATAAAGCTCGTGAACTTGGTTGTAATAAAATAGCATTAGGTCATCATTTTGATGATGTAATAGAAACAACTTTATTATCATTGTTTTATGGTTCTGAAATTAAAACTATGATGCCAAAATTACATAGTGAAAATTATCCTGGACTTGAATTAATAAGACCTCTATATTTAGTAAAAGAAGATGCTATTAAATCATGGGCTAAATCAAATGAATTAACATTTTTAAATTGTGCATGTAAATTTACTGAAAATGTAGAACTTAAAGAAGAAAATAGTAAAAGAAAAGAAATGAAAGAATTAATTAAAAAATTAAAAGAAGTAAATGAAGATATAGATTATAATATATTTAAAGCCCTTGATAATATTAATTTAAATTGTGTACTTGGTACTAAAAAAGATGGAGTATATAAAAGTTTCTTAGAAGATTACGATAAAAAGTAATCTTTTTAAATGTAAAATAATTTTATTAAAATTGAAATGAAATTATTTGAGTGATAAAATTAAGTAAAGTAGGTGAAATAAATGATAATATATACTGAATATATAAAAGTATTAATCTTTTGTTTAATAGTTACTCTTTTTGTTGAAATAATATTTTCATTAATACTTGGATTAAGAAAAAAAGATTTATTAAATGTATTATTAGTTAATCTATTAACAAATCCATTAATGAATTGCATTCATCCATTAGTATTGTTTGAGTATGGAAAAACAGCTCAATTAATTAGTTTTATAATATTAGAAATAGTCGTTATATTAATAGAAGGTTTTATTTATAAAAAATATTTAAATTATAATAAGATAAATTCTTATTTGTTATCATTAATATTGAATTTTGCTTCTTGTGGTATAGGATTATTAATAAATTATTTTATATATTAGGAGACTTTAAATATGAAAAAGTTTTTAACAATTATATTTATTTTATTTATATTTTGTAATTTAGTTAAAGCAGATTGTTCTTCTATAATGTATTTAAAGAATAATAATGCAGTTGTGATTAATGAAAAAGGAGCAACTACTTATGAATATGAAGAAGATAGTAAAATATTTAAAAAAACAAATTTTAAAATTCCATATGGAGCTAAAGTAACTCTTTATGCAG
Organism: uncultured Bacilli bacterium; assembly: GCA_947628895.1. GTDB lineage: Bacteria > Bacillota_I > Bacilli_A > RF39 > UBA660 > CAG-1000. The sequence goes on along the minus strand of CANRBS010000015.1, from coordinate 27,045 downwards.
ATGAAGCTAAAATAGAGGATGATTATTTAGTTAGTGTTTTATATCAAGAAGAATATTATACTATAAAAGCAAGCGATTTGAAAAATTCAAACGAATTTAAAAGTGAGAATTTAAAATTGGAAAAAACAAATTATTATACATATGAAGATACAGAAGTAAGAAGTGGTCCAGGAATTATTTATGATGTGATTGGAGTCATAAAAGCAGATACTAATGTTTATTCTACTGAAAACATTGATACTTATAGTGGCATTTCAAATGTTAATGAAGAAACTGGACCTTGGATATATATTTCTGATGGTAATATAGGTGGATTTATATATTATGATACTTGTTCTGGAAGTTTACCAATTAAAATTGGAGAATTAATAAAAAATAGTAATAACTACTACTATATGGGAAATTCTGATTATGGTATAGGGCTTAGACGATATGACAAAGTAAATGTAAAATATGTTGTTTATGATTCTGGTCATCATCAATCCTACTATATAGAATATAATGGTAAAAATGCGCTTATAAATGAAGAATTAATTGCTGAAAAAGTTGAAAATGAATTAATATTTTTATCTTTAGATAGTGAGGATACAGCTTTAAATGATATAAATAATATAACTGATGAAAAATTTAATTTATTTGAAGATAAAGCTTTAAATAAAAAATCATATTTAAAAACAAATAATAAATATATTACTAAGTATTATAATAGAACATTTGATGGTCTTGATATTTACTATGTAGAAATTAATAAAAAAATGTATAGAATAGTTTATAATACTATTGTTGGAGAAGATGATTTAGTTGTTTATGATAAAAATAAAACTTATACTATAGAATATCAAGGAAGAAAAATACAAGCATATAAATTGTTAAATACTTTTGAAGATAATGATTATTATAGTTCAGTATCTGGTATTATAAGTATAGATGTTGAAGAAGAGAATGAAAATGATGAAGAAGAAAATATAATTAATGATAATGAAAATAATAATACAACAAATGATGAAGAAAATAGCTCAGAAAATAATAACAATAATAATGAAAGTTCTAATGAATCACAAACAGAAGAAGTATTAACAGGAATAAGTTCAAAAGAATATGTATTATATTGTTTTATAGGTTGCTTTATATTATCAGTTATAAGTGAAATTTTAATAATTGTGATAAATAAACCAAAAAATTAAAGATTACGATAAAAAGTAATCTTTTTAAATGTAAAATAATTTTATTAAAATTGAAATGAAATTATCTGAGTGATAAAATTAAGTAAAGTAGGTGAAATAAGTGATAATATATACTGAATATATAAAAGTATTAATCTATTGTTTAATAGTTACTCTTTTTGTTGAAATAATATTTTCATTAATACTTGGATTAAGAAAAAAAGATTTATTAAATGTATTATTAGTTAATCTATTAACAAATCCATTAATGAATTGTATTCATCCATTAGTATTGTTTGAGTATGGAAAAGCAGCTCAATTAATTAGTTTTATAATATTAGAAATAGTCGTTATATTAGCAGAAGGCTTTATTTATAAAAAATATTTAAATTATAATAAAATAAATTCTTATTTATTATCATTAATATTAAATTTTGCTTCTTGTGGTATAGGATTATTAATAAATTATTTTATCTATTAGGAGAGTTTAAATATGAAAAAGTTTTTAACAATTATATTTATTTTATTTATATGTTGTAATTTAGTTAAAGCGGATTGTGGATTTTTAAAATATATGGATTATGAAGTTATAGTTTCTAATAAAAGTGGAGCAGTTATCTATGAGGATTCAAATGATGATGGATATTTAGAAAAAACAAATAAAAAAATACCATATAATACAAAATTGAAAGTAGAATCTGACGAAAGGAAGTTAGAAAACGATTATATTTTATATGTTTATAGAGAAGATGAAAAATATAGCGGATATGTTAAAGCAAGTGATTTGCAAAATATAAAAGAATTTAAAAATGAAAAACCAAAAATTAAGCAATCTGATTATTATACATATGAAGATACAGAAGTAAGAAGTGGACCAGGTGTATTATATGATATAGTTGGAACAATAAAAGCTGATACTAATTTATATTTAGAAAAAGATGTTGATTTAGAAGATAGAATAGAAGCTATAGATAATGGTGCTTGGATATATATTTCAGATGGTAATATAGGTGGGTATATTTATTATGATACTTGTGCTGGCTTTTTACCAATTAAAATTGGAAGGTTAATAAAAAATAGTAATAACTATATGGGAAAATCTGATTATGGTATAGGACTTAAACGATATGATAAAGTAAAATTAAAATATGTAATTAATGATTCTGGTCATCATCAATCATACTATATAGAATATAATGGAAAAAATGCACTTATAAGTGAAAAATTGATTGCAGAAAAAGTTGAAAATGAATTAATATTTTTATCATTAGATAGTGAGTATACAGTTTTAAATGATATAAATAATATAACTGATAATTTAAGCCTTTTAGAAGATAAAGCTTTAAATAAAAAATCATATTTGAAAACAAATAAAAAATATACTACAAAATATTATAAAAGAACAAGTTATGGTTTTGATATTTACTATGTAGAAATTAATAAAAAAATGTATAGAATTGTTTATAATCTTTTAGTTGCTGATGATGATTTAGTTGTCTATGATAAAAATAAAACTTATACTATAGAATATCAAGGAGAGAAAATACAGGCATATAAATTGTTAAATACTTTTGGAGATAATGATTATTATAGTTCAGTATCTGGTATTATAAGTATAGATGTTGAAGAAGAGAATGAAAATGATGAAGAAGAAAATATAATTGATAATGAAAATAATACAGAAGATAATAACAATAATTTAGAAAGTGAAACTCCAAATGAATCACAAACAGAAGAAGTATTAACAGGAATAAGTTCAAAAGAATATGTATTATATTGTTTTATAGGTTGTTTTATATTATCAGTTATAAGTGAAATTTTAATAATTGTGATAAATAAATCTAAAAATTAAAGATTACGATAAAAAGTAATCTTTTTATAATATAAAAACTTAATTTAGTATATACTAATTAATAGAAAGGAAGACTTATTTATGTATGATTTACACTATGATTTATTAACTGCTATGTATATGGCTGAACTTAATAATAATTTTAAAAATATTAAAGGGTGGATTGAGTGTTATAACAAAAATAATGTGATTGGTTTAGTTGCAACTATGTGTTTTATGAGTAAAGAAGAAATGGATAGAGAATACCATGTAGATTATTATAAAGATAGTAATAACATTATTGATATGTTTGAAAGTGGTATTAGTTTAACTAAAAAATGTATGCCTGAGTATATAGATGTTTTATATGGTATTGAGGGTTGTGATTTTTTAAAAGATATTTCTGACTTGGAAATATTATATGATTTAGGTGTTAGGGTAGTAAATATTGTATGGAATGAAGCAAATAAATATGCAAGTGGTAATAGAGATACTTATGGACTTACAGATTTAGGAAAGAAATTAATTAAAAAAGTAATAGATTTAAATATGATTATTGATTTGTCACATGCTAATAGTAAAACTTTTAATGATATTATTGAATTAGTAAAAGAAGAACAGAATAAAGGTAAAACCGTATATATTTATGCAAGTCACTCAAATAGTAAAAAGTTATGTGATATTAATAGAAATTTAACTGATGAACAAATTAAAAAAATTAAAGAGGTTAATGGATATATTGGTGTTTGTTCTAATAGAAATTTTGTGATTAAAACCGCAGTTAAAAATAATGTGAGTGATAGTGATTTAAGAAAGTCTTATATTGAGCATATTAAATATATTGGAAATATTATTGGATTTGATAAAGTTTTATTAAGTACAGATGATATGACTTTTTCACATGGAGATGAAGATTATAAAAAGTTACCTATATATAATTATAGATATATTAAAGAAGAATTATATGAAGATTTAATTAAGAATTTTGACAAAAAAACTACAAATGATATAATGTATATGACCGCTAGAAGCTTATTTGAAAAAGTTAAATAAAAAGGAGAATTATGAATAGAGTAGTAAAAGTAATATTAATTATATTTGGAGTTATAATACTTTTAATAGTATCAATTATATTGTTTGTCTTATTATATAAACCTTTTGGTGGAATACCTAGTGATAAAGAATTAGAAGAGTATTCTAAAAGAGCAATTAATTTTAAAAATGGAGAATTCCATAATGAAGAAGATGTAGCTTTATATACTAATTGGACAGATCCATATAAAGATAGAACTAGTAAAAAAAGAAGTACACCAACAGATGAATTACCTTATAAAAAATTTTCATATAGTGAACTTGATAATTTAAATGATGTTAAGGTAACTTGGTTTGGTCATTCATCAATATTACTCCAAATGCATAATATGAATATATTAATAGATCCTGTTTTTTCAAATATTACTTCTCCTGTTTCATTTATTGGACCTAAAAGATATAGTGAAAATACTGTTGATGTTGAATCTTTACCAAATATAGATATTGTAATTCTTACACATGATCATTATGATCATACTGATTATAAAACATTAAAATCATTAGAGAAAAAAACTACTAAGTTTATAGTACCGCTTGGTATTGATAAAGATTTAATTAAATTTGGAATAAAAGAGGATAAAATAAAAAATATGGCTTGGTGGGAAGAAACTAATATAAATGGTCTTACTATTGCAAGTACTCCAGCTATTCATTATTCAGGAAGAATGATAATAGATAAAAATAAATCATTATGGTCATCTTGGATATTTAAAGATGAATATCATACAATTTATGAAAGTGGAGATACTGGATATGGTAGTCACTTTAAAAAAATAAAAGAAAAATATGGTGATATAGATTTTGCTATGTTTGATTGTGCACAATATAGTGAAAATTGGCATAATATTCATATGTTTCCAGAAGAAGCTGTTGAAGCTTCAATTGATATGAATGCAAGTGTTAGTATGCCTATACATTATGGAGCATTTAATTTATCAACTCATTCATGGGATGATCCAGTATCAAGATTTACTATGTATGCTAAAGAAAAGAATGTAAATTATGTAACACCATTACTTGGAGAAACGATTAGTTTAGTTGAATATAAAAATTATCAAAATGAATGGTGGATAGATATAAAGTAGAAGATAAAAAAAATTCTACTTTATTTTTGTATACTAAATTTATAAATATTGTTTTTAAATTAGTACAAATGTTATAATATTTTTAGGAGAATTTATATGATAGATAAAATATTAATAGAAATAAATAATATAAGTAATAGTTTTAATATGATTATTTTACCAGAATATAATAAATGTATTGTTAATAACATTGAGAAAAAAATAAATGAAGATAAGATAAATGAACTTTTAAATATAATATTCAATTGGAAAAATAATTATGGATTAAAAGGAATAGATATGGAAGAATTTAATATTAAAATTATTACTAATAATGATATTAATATGTTTTATGGGAAAGGAGTATATCCAAATAATTATCAAGTATTTAAAGAATGGATAAGTGAGTTTTATGATTGATAATTATTTAAAAATATTAAATTCAAATGAAATTATATTAAAACATCTAGATGATATAAAAGCCTCTTTCATAACTTTTTATGGTGAGGAATCAAGGAATTTTATTGAAAATAAATTTAAACATTTTAATTTAATAACATTTATTTCTCCTGAAAATGTGCATATTTTGATAAATAACATAAAAAAAGAATTGTCAGATTCTGCTAAAAAGAGAATTTTAGATTCATCAGGAATAGAATATACAAAAGAAACAGCTAATAAGTATTTTGATTATGCTGATTCATTTGAAAATTATTCTAACATAGAGTATTATTCAGTTTTCATAGAAATTTGTGAACTTTTAGAAAATGGAAGAAAATTAAATGGTATAACAGAATATCAATATGAAAATATCAAAAAACATGCAATTCAATTTTTAACAAAATTAGGATATGAAGTAAATCTAGCCAATATTGAAGAATTACAACTTGAAGGTAAGTTTGATAGTTTAAGAACTTTAATTGAAACATATAGAAAAGAAAAAAAAGAATATGATAGAAAAATCAATTTATATTTATCAAAATATATAGAAGAAGAAAAAATAAATAATAAAATAAAAGATACATTAAAAGAAAAATATAAATTAAAATTAATAGAAGAATTTTTACCTAAAGAATTAGAAGAATATAAAAAAACAAAAATTACTAATAATAAATTAAAAGAAATAATTGGATATAGTTTTGATGTTACTACTGATATAGAATATTTTAGTGAAGAAAATGATAAAAAATTATTAAATGGTAGAGATTTTATAAAAAAAACAATTAAAAGTCATAGGATAGAATATTTTAAAAGTCTTGGTGTTGATTTAGGTGAAGAATATGAAGTTTATGAACAAAGTGATGAATGTAAAAAACTAATGCCAGATAAAGAATATATAAATAGATTAATTAAAAAAAGAGATGAATATATAATACAATTTAATATAGAATATTATAGTCAAATAGCAGAATATAAAGAAAATAAAGAAAAAATAAAAAGTTTTGATTTAGTATGTAGTGATAATGGATTTACAAGTGATTTATATAGAGTTGATTGTTGTAGTATTTCTCCTAATGCTAAAATAGAAAATGGAAATTTAATAGAAAATCCAATTATGTTTATAAATAGTGGATATAGCATAGAAGTATTAGATAAATCAATAATACATGAAATAAATCACATAATAGAGTTAAGCTTAATTAATAGAACAGATAGTTATCTTGAATTTATATCTGGTTGGGATTATGGACAAGCTGCTTTTACACAAGAAGAAGAAAATCAAGTATTAAATATAAATAATAAAAGAGAATTTGAAATGTTTAGTGAAATAATAAATGAATTAATAGCTCAAAATATTACTAAAATATTACATACTAAAGGTCATTATATATTTACTGAAAAAGGTAAAGAAAGATATGGTGGAACAAGTTATCAAAAATGTTCGATTTTAGTAACAGATTTTTTTAATGAATATTTAAGAGATATTATTATAAGTAGAAGAAATAATAATATTAATCATATTTTTGAAGTGGTTGGGCAAGATAACTTTATGAAATTAAATAATTTAATTCATAAATTTTATGAAAATTTCAGTGATTTTAAATTTTATGATGTATTATCAAATAAAAATAAAAATATAGTAACTGAAGATACAATTTTATTTGATGAAATAATTAAAGAAAGAGATGAAATACTACAAAATATGAGAGAATATTCAAGAGTAGGTGTACAAAGTTTATAATTTAAGTATAATATAATACTCGAAGGAGGTTATTATGTCGTTTACGGCCAATATTAAAAATGAAATTAGTAATATAGAATATAGTGATATGGAAAATATGGCTGAACTTTCAGCTATATTAAATATTAGTGCGAAAATATATGATGATAGATTTGAAATAATAACTGAAAATATTAGTGTAGCAAGAAGAATATATAAATTATTAAAAGAAACATATCATATTGAAATAGAAATGGATACTAGTGAAGTAAATTCTCTTAGAAAAAATAAATTAGTTACATTAATAATAAAAGATAAAATTGATTTAATATTAAATGATTTATCTATAATAAAAGATGGAGTTAGATTATATGTTCCATCTTCGTATTTAGTTGATGAGTTAACCGTAAAACAAGCTTATTTAAGAGGAGTATTTATAATATGCGGTAGTATAAATGATCCTAAGACTAGTAGATATCATGCTGAATTTGTTATATCTAATTTACTAACAGCTGAGTTTGTAAATAATTTATTAAATGAGATGAATTTTAGAAGTAAAGTAATTAAAAGAGATAAAAATTATATGGTATATATTAAAGAAGCAGAAAGAATAAGTGATTTTATTAAAATGCTTAATGCTACTACATCATTATTTTATTATGAAGATATAAGAATATATAGAGATCATAAAAATATGACAAATAGACTTAATAATTGTGAACAAGCTAATGTTGATAAAAGTATGAATGCATCAAGTGAACAATTAGAATTAATTAGTAAGTTAAAAAGTATTAGAGATTTTGATTTGCTTGATGAAAAAATTAAAGATATTTGTATATATAAAGAAAAATACCCAGAGAGTTCTATGTCAGAACTTGCTGAAATTATAAGTAGTGAAACTGGAAGAGTAATTACTAAAAGTGGAATTAATCATAGATTTAGAAAAATTAAGGAAATAGTTGAAAATAATAAATAGCTTTCATGTATTAGAGAGCTATTTTATATTTGTTTATCTATAATTTTATCAATAAGCCCATATTCAAGGGCTTCTTTTGGCTCCATATAGTAATCCCTCTCCGTATCTTTTTCTATTTTGGAAATTGGTTTACCTGTATTTTTAGAAAGTATTTTATTTAATTTACTTCTAAGTTTAATAATTCTATCAGCAACTATTTTTATTTCAGTAGCTTGTCCACTAGCACCACCAAGTGGTTCATGAATCATTATCTCTGTATTTGGAAGAGAGTATCTTTTATCCCCACTTGAAAGTAAGAATGCTCCCATTGATGCACATATACCAATACCTACTGTTATAACATTACTATTTACATATTTCATAGTGTCATAAATAGCCATTCCAGCAGTAATGCTTCCTCCAGGAGAATTAATGTAAACATAAATGTCTTCATTATTAATTGAATCTAAATATAATAGTTCACTAACTACTAAGTTAGATAAATAATCATTAATTTCACCTTCAATGAATATAATTCTATTTGTAAGTAGTTTTGAATATAAATCAAATACTTTATTATCATCTAATATATAAGGAATATGCATTTAATCACCTAATATTATTTTAGTAAAGTTTTGTAATTATTATTCACAAATTACTTATAATTTGATATTATTAATATAATAAAGAGGGTGTTAAAATGGAAGTTACAAAAGAAATTAGTTTAATATTTGAAGATGCTAATGATATGACAGTAAGTTCAGGTACAACTGTAAGAGAAGTTTTAAATAAAATTAATGATGGAGAAGTAATTGCTCTTAGAATAAATGGAGAAGCAGTACCAGCAGATTTTGAAATTGTAGAAGATTGCTATGTAAATTATATTAAAGTAACTGATAGAATTGGTCAAAAAATATATATGAAAGGTCTTGAATATGTGTATATTAATGCTATTAAAGACTTATATGGTAGTAAATCTAAAGTTTACATTAAGCATTCATTAGATAAAGGAATATATACTGAATTAGATATAAAAAAAGATGTTGATAAATCAGTAATTGCATCTATTAAAAAAAGAATGATAGAAATATGTAATGCTGATATGCCTATTAAAGCAGTTAATGTATCAAGGGATGATGCATATGAGTATGTACAAAGTCTTGGAGAATCTGAAAAGATGTTAAATTATACATATATGACGAGTGATTCAGTTACTATGTATGAGCTAGACGATACTTATAATTATTTCTATTATATATTACCTGCTTCAACTAAAATATTAAAAAGATTTGATTTAACAGCGATATCAAATAAAGGAATAGTTTTAAGTTATCCAGTTGATAATATTGTTCCAAAATATAATCCAACTCCAAAAGTATTAGAGGCATTTCAAACTTATGAAAAAAAGCTTTTAAATATGGGAGTTAAATATGCAGGAGATTTAAATAAAATTATTGTTGATGGTAAAATTGATGATTTTATTCAAACTAATGAAATTATATATAATCAAAATATGGAGAATATTGCTTCTTTAGTTGCAAATAATAAAAATATAAAGGCAGTATTTTTATCAGGTCCATCATCATCTGGTAAAACAACAACATCTAAAAAACTTGCCTTATATTTAAAATCATTAGGTATTAATTCACTTGTGATATCTACAGATGACTATTTCTTAAATAGAAAAGAAACTCCTAGAAAAGCAGATGGTTCTTATGAATTTGAAATAGTTGATGCTATAGATGTAAAATTATTTAATGAGCATTTAAAGAAATTATTAAATCATGAAGAAGTAGTAATGCCAACATATAATTTTATTACTGGTGAAAAAGAATTTAAAAATAAACCAACAACTTTAAATAAAGGTCAAGTATTAATAGTTGAAGGATTGCATGCTATTAATGAGAAAATAAATAAAGTAATAGATAAAAAGAATAAATTAAAAATATATATAAGCCCATTTACACCAGTAGGACTTGATAGACATAATCATATATCCACTACTGATGTAAGATTATTAAGAAGACTTGTAAGAGATTATAATCATAGGGGATATTCAGCAGAAGCAACACTTAATAATTGGGCTAGTATGAGAAAAAGTGAAGAAGAATATGTTTTTCCATATCAAAGACAAGCAGATGTAATAATTAATACGGCACTTGCTTATGAAATTGGAGTTTTAAGACCTTATGCAGAACCTTTATTATTTTCAATTAATAAAGATAGTGAAAATTATGAAGAGGCAATAAGAATATTAAAATTCTTAAAGATATTCTTAGCAATACCTAGTGAAAAAGTACCAAGTGTAAGTGTTTTAAGAGAATTTATTGGGGATAGTTATTTTGAATAGGAGGAGATAAAATGTTAAAAGTAGCAATTAATGGTTTTGGTAGAATAGGAAGAACAGCATTAAGATTATTAGAAGGAGATAAAGATATTGAAGTAGTAGCAGTTAATGATTTAACTGATGCATCACAATTATCATATTTGTATAAATATGATTCAGTTCATAGAACAATTAATTATAAAGTTGGATATGAAGATAATTGTTTAGTAGTAAGAGATAAAAAAATTAAAGTTTTTGCAGAAAGTGATCCTTCAAAATTACCTTGGGGTGAACTTGGAGTTGATGTAGTACTTGAATGTACTGGAGTATTCACTTCAGCTGAAAAATGTCAGGCTCATCTTGCCGCTGGAGCTAAACATGTAATTATAAGTGCACCAGCTAAAGATGAAGTTAAAACTATTGTTTATGGAGTTAATCATAATATATTAAGTAAAGATGATAAAATTATATCTGCAGCTAGTTGTACTACTAATTGCTTAGCACCTGTAGTTAAAGCTATTGATGATAAGTATAAAGTTGTTAAAGGATTTATGACAACAGTTCATGCAATGACTAATGATCAAGAAACATTAGATATAGCACATAAAAAAGGTATTATGTCAAGAAGAGGTCGTGCAGCAAGTTTAAATATTATTCCAACATCTACTGGTGCTGCATCACAAATAGGTAAAGTAATACCACATTTAAAAGGTAAAATGGATGGAGTTGCATTTAGAGTACCAACTGGAGATGGTTCTGTAGTAGATGTTACGGTAGAAATAGAAAAACATGTTACTAAAGAAGATGTTAATAACATGTTAAAATCTAATCAAAGCAAAACATTAAAATATACAGATGATCCAATTGTTAGTAGTGATGTTATTGGTGAAGAATGTGGTGCTCTTGTTGATGGACTATTAACAAATGTAGTTGAAAGTGAAGGGAAACAATTATTAAAAGTAGTAGCTTGGTATGATAATGAAGTAGGTTATACTGCTCAAATGATTAAAACTATGAAATTATTTATGTAATGTTTAATTAGATAATTTTAAAAGCATATATTTTTCGTGATATATGCTTTTTTAATTTTATTTTTAAATATCAATTAATTAATATTATAATATATAAAAATTATAAATATAAAAATTATACATGAAAACAAAAATATATAGGATACTTATAACCACCCCTGTTATAGCAAGTCCTTTTCCTTTTTCATTTGTTATTTTTATTTGATCAAATCCTTTTGCAGACATATATACTGCTATGAAAGATACTAAGTGTATAAAAATTGAAATCAAAGATAAAATAAATCCTGCAACTGCATAAGTGTTTAATCCAATGTTAGTAGGTGCACCACAATTTGGACAAACTCTTGCTTTATCACTTACAGTTTTACCACACTCATTACATTTTATTAATGCCATAACCCCTCCTTTTTTTCTCGTATATTATAGTACTTTTTGTATATTAAGTCAAGAAAATGTTTCTACTTTCTCATATCAAAGGAAAAAAATAAAAATATAAATGTTAATGGAAATTTAAAATATTTTGTAAAATTTTTAACATTAAATGAATCGGTTTATGAGGGTGTACAATTAAGTATTAATACAGCATTAAAAATAAAAGAAAATTTTTAAAAAAAGATTTTCTTCTTTTTCTTTTTTATCATGTGAAAGTTTAAAAAAATAATTTTTTCTCTTGACATTCCGCAATATATATATATATATAATTCTTTTAGGCGAGATTTTTTAATACAGATAAAAAATATAATAATTCATTTCATAAAATTTATATTCAAGTTGTTATTTGGAGAAAAAATGAAAAAAAGAAATAAAAGGTCAAATGATAAAAAAATAGTTATTGTAAGTTCAATTATAGTTGTAATGATTATGATGATTTCATTTGGCTATTCTTCATATAGTCAAAATTTAAGTATAGGGGATATATTAGCGCAAATAAGAATAGAAAAAAATATAAGAGTAACAGGAGTACAATTTACAGGTAATACTGGAATGGCATTATCTAGAGGAGAAGACTATAATGTAAAAGAAATATATTCAACTATAACATTACCAAATGAAGATTCAACTGTAACTTATAGAGTAGAAGTTACAAATATAGGAAATATAGAAATGGGATTATTAAATATCACTACTAACAATGAAAATTTAGATGTAGAAATAACTAGTGATTATAATCTAAAAGATAAAATATGTGTAGATAATAGATGTAAATTAGGAATTAAAAAATATATAGATATAACAGTAAAATATAAAGAAAATAAATATAATAAAGATAGTGTTGAATTCAATCTATCAATTAATTTTGATTTTAGACAATTTCATAGTGTAAAATATTATGGATTTGATGTTGATACAGATAGTTATCCAAAAGAAGTTTTAGAGGGTAATGATTTAGTAATAAATTTTGATAGTCAAGTAAAATTAGAATATGTAAATGCTTATGTTGGTGGAGAAAAAATAACATTTGAATCTAATAGTAATACTATAAAGATTAAAAATGTATCAGGAGATGTAGTGTTTAGATATAAAACATTAGGTGAATATGTATTAGAACTTGGAGAAGGTAAAACATGTCCTTGGGGTGATCAAAATCAAGCTATAATACAAACTGATTTTGCTTGTCATGATCCAGAACATGGATATGATGATACACCACCTTATCATAAATATTTGATAGGAACTAATGATTGTCTTAATTTTAATTATGTTTGGTATTCTGGTTATATGTGGAGAATAACAGAAATATTACATGATGGATCGGTGAAAATGATTACTGAAAATATTTTATCTGCTATAAATTTTGGTGAAACTGGAGACTTTGAAAATTCATATATAGAACAATGGTTAAATGAAGATTTTCGAGATACTTTATATAATTATGAAAAAATATTAGTAACCGATGCTGAGTGGGAGATATCAGGTTGGTATAATTGGTGTTATATTGCTCCGCCTTCTACAACAAAAGCCACCGTTGGTTTATTAAGTTCTTACGAATTTAACAAGACTTCTGCATATGGTAACAAAAGTTTTTTAAATCTTGGACATAGTTGGTGGTTCTCATCACCTATTAATTTGGATCGTCCTTATACAGCTGTTGCTGGAATTAATCCAGATGGAACATTTACAGGATGGTCAGTGCCAAATAATGCTTTTGGAGTTCGACCTATGGTAGTTTTAAGAGCCGATGTAAAATTTAAAGGTGCAGGAACAAAAAATGATCCATTTGTTTTATTAGATGATATTGAACCTCCTGAACCTGGAGAGAAAATAAATACAAGAACTCCAGGAGAACTTGTTGAAATTAATGATATGTTATATCGTATAGTAAATACTCATAATGAAGATGGAAAACTTGTAACTAAATTAAAAAGTGCTAATTATGTAACAGATTCTGATGATAATGTTATTAAAAAGAAATTTGGTGATATGGTTAGTATGCATAGTTATAAAGATGTTATTAATTCAGGAGATGAACAATATTGGGGAGCATATTTAAATGGTTCATGGCTTACAGATGATTTAAAAAAATATTTAGTTAAAGATACTTATTATGTAGATAATGTTCAAAAAGACCCTAATGATAATAATATTGGTAGTTATAAAAATACTATATGTAAAAATAAAAATACTACTGAAACAACAGAAAATTGTGAAAAAACAGAAAAAACATGGAAAGGGTATGTTGGACTTCCAATTGTTGGTGAATTATTTGCATATCCATTAGGGGGAAATGATACACATGATTATTTAACAGCTACAATGACTCCGTATGGTGATGGTAGCTGGCCAATGATTGGAGCATTTGAGCCAGAAACCCAAGGTATATTTCAAGAAACATATAACCAAGAATTTGCTGTAAAACCAACTATTACATTAAAAGATAATGTTATAATCACAGGTGGTGATGGAAGGACACCAGGAACTGCTTTTAAAATAGGATTATTAAATGAATAATAATTCTATTTTAGTTTGTAAAATTATGTAATATTGTTCAGTTGGAGTTCAGTATTCCTCTTTTTTTTGTGATTTTCTATAGTTTGAAAGTTTGTTATAAAAGATAGTCTAAAGGCTTAAAGATACTAAAAAGTATCTTTAAGTTTTTCTTTTATATTAATAATTAAAATATGTAAAATTTTATGGTAAGGCCTTGTAATATATATATATATAGTACAATTAGAGGGTAAAAAAATAGAAAGAGAGTTGTATTATATATGAAGAAAAAAGGATTTACATTAGTAGAGCTACTCGCAGTAATAGCTATCTTAGCAATACTAGTAATTATAGCTTTGCCTAATGTACTTAAAATGTTTAGAGAAGCAAAGGAAAACACATTTACCCGTGAAGTACAAAATATAATGAGAAGTGCTGAGAGTAAATATGTGTCTGCTTCAATCGGAAACAAGGATGTAAAATGTTTTGATAGTAGTACAAATGTATTAAATTTAGATGGAAGAAGTAACATATTATATGTAGTAAAATTTAATGATAAAGGGAAGATAATAGAAGTATCAGCAAGAGATGAAGCAAATGAATTAATAGCAAATAATTCACTTGGAATACAAAGAGAAGATATAGGAAAGAAATATAAAGTAAGTGCAGCTAAGACAAGTATAACTGATTGCAAAGGAAATCAGTTGATTGATGGAGAAAAACCAAAAACAAAATACACTGAAAGTGAATTAAATGGAGCCGACCCAGTACTGGGAAGTGGAATGATACCTATAATGTTATCAGATACAGGAGTAGTAACATATGCACACGAATATGATGAATGGTATAAATATACGGCTAAAGAATGGGCAAATGCAGTAATATTAGTAGATAAGCCAAGTAATCCTAATTATAAAGAAGGAGATACAATATTAGAGAGTGATATAAGAGGATATTTTGTGTGGATACCAAAATATAGTTATAGGTTATTTGACATGGGAGATTATGAAAGTTTAAGTAGTAAACCAGAAAAAAGTAGTGCTCAACAAATAGAAATAGAATTCGGAACAAGAACAACAAGTGAGGTAGAGGGTGAATGTATAACACCAATGGAAAGTGGACTTTCAAGAGCAAGTGGAGCCACAAAAGATTGTCAAGTAGGAGACTTAATGACTCATCCAGCATTCTTAAGTATACCAAGTAATGGATTTTGGGTAGGAAAATTTGAAACAGGATATAATCAAAATGGAGACCCTAGTCAACCTATAACTGATGAAAATATAGCTACATGGACAACAGCAAATGCACAAGTAAATAGTGAAAAACCATTAAATATAATAGTAAAACCAACCGTATATTCATGGAGAAATCAAACGGTTGCAACATTTTTTCAAAGTGCCTATAATTTTAATAGAAGTTTAGATAGTCATATGATGAAGAACACAGAATGGGGAGCTGTTGCATATTTATCACACTCTAAATATGGAATACAAAATGAAGTAAGAATAAATAATCATAGTAGTTATTTAACAGGATATGCAGCAAATGAACCAAATGCAAGTGGAAGTACTACAGCAAACACGAAATGGAATACTACTAATGGTCATACTGCTTCAACAACAGGAAACATAACTGGAGTATATGACATGAGTGGTGGGTCTTGGGAGTACATGGCAGCTTATATAGAAGAAACCGCTAAAAGTAGTGGAATGGATAGTATAATAACTAATGAAATATATAATAAATATTTAGATAAATATTTAAAATCTAGTAATGAAACATCATATAAATATAGAATACTCGGAGATTCAACTGGAGAGTTAGGACCATTTTGGAGTAGTAGTGGATACTATCAAAGTACATGGTATGCCGACTACTCGTACTTCGTTGAGCCTTCTTACCCTTGGTTTGATCGTGGGGGCAACTACAGTAACACCACTCGTGCTGGTCAGTTCGACTTTTACAGGTCCTCAGGTGGTGCCTACTCTAACAACGGCTCCCGTCTCGTTCTAAAGCCTTAATTCCTTTGCTTTCGTCCAACCAGCCACCTCTTTTTTAAAGTGGCTGGTTGGCAAAAATTAATTTAAAGAAGCATTTATGGAAAAATATTTTCCAATTAAATAAATGTAGGTTATAATTGTGAAAACTTAGCTCATTTGTTTCTTAGGCTCTCTCTTTTTGCCGACAACTCGAACTTCGTTGAGCCTACTAACCCTTGGTTTGATCGTGGGGGCAACTACAGCAACACCACTCATGCTGGTCAGTTCAACTTTAACAGGAACACAGGTGGTGCCGACACCTACTACGGCTCCCGTATTGTTCTTACACCAACCAATTAAGAAGTAACAAAAGTTTACTTCTTTTTTCTTCCATAACAATCTTAACATTACATACATTAGTTGTATGTTTTTTCTTTATACTTAGTAACTATAAAAAATTTGTAAAACTATTTTAAAAATATTAATTTTATATAGAATAATTACTCTTAATATAGTATAATAGGTTAGGAGTTTATAATATGAAATTTAATATTAAGAAGTTTAAAAATAATATATTATTTTTTATAGTTAGTTTATCATTAATAGTAGTCTTATTACTATTAAGTGTTTTGTTTGGTAAAAAAGAAAATAAACTTGATAAAGTAGACTTAAATGATAAAGATATTAATATTAATGAACTTGTTATAAATGAAATAATGACTTCAAATAATGGAGTTCTAGCAGATAAAAATGGTAAAGTATATGATTATGTTGAACTTTATAATGGAAGTAATGAAGATGTTAATTTAAAAAATTATGGTCTTAGTGATACTGATGGTAAAGTTAAGTGGACATTTTCAGATACTATAATAAAAGCAAAATCATATTTAGTTGTATTTTTAAGTGGTACTAAAGATAGTGGATTATATGCAAACTTCAAATTAAAATCATCTGGTGGTGAAGTACTAGCACTTATTAAACCAAATGGTAAAGCACAAGATGCAGTTGAAACTGTATCAATGGATTCAAACTATGTTATGGCAAGAGACAGTGAAGGTAAATGGGTAATTCAAACTGCAGCAACTCCTGGATTTGCAAATAATAAAGAAGGACATCAAGCATTTTTAGATTCACTTATGAGTAGTGATGAAAAAGAATTAGAAATAAATGAATTCCTACCAGCTAATAAAGGTAACTTTAAAACTGAAAAAGGTGAATTTAGTGGATATATTGAAATTAAAAATATAAGTGATAAAACTATTGATTTAAATAATTATAGTTTATCTAATAATGAAACCGTAAGTTTTAAATGGCAATTTCCAAGTATTAAATTATCTAAGGGGGATGTAATAGTAGTATTTACAAGTGGTGTTAGTAGTAAGACAGGTGAACTTAGTACATCATTTAAATTAGAAAATAAAAATGGAGTAGTAATTTTAGCTAATAATAAAGGTGAAATAATTGATAAAGTTAAATATGAAAATCTAGCTAATGGAATTGCATATATTAAAGAAGGAAAAGAATATTTAGAAAGTAATGCTATCTCACCGGGATACCCTAATACTGTAGATGGTATTAATTCATTCCAAAAGAAATATTTACAAAATCCAAAAGATTTAATAATTAATGAAGCAATGAATTCAAATTATTCATATCTTGCTCAAAATGGTGGTAATTATTATGATTGGATAGAACTTTATAATAATAGTGGTAATACTATAAAATTAAGTGATTATTGTCTTACAACTTCTACAAATACTATGTGTATGTATAAACTACCTGATGTTGAACTAAAAAAAGGTGAATATTATGTAGTAATGGCATCAGGTAATGAAGAGTTATCAAATAATAATTATAAACATACTAATTTTAAATTATCAACTAATGAAGAATTATATTTAACATCTTCAAATGATATAATTGATTCATTATATATGGCTAATATTCCAAAAGGTTATTCAATGGGTAGAGGAAGTAGTAGTGGTATTTATTATTTTAGTAAACCAACACCTAAAGCTAAAAATGGTAGTGGTACCTCATCTATTTCTTATTTACCTAAGTCATCATATAAAAGTGGAGCATATAATGATGGAAATATAAAAGTTACTCTTAGTGGAAGTGGAAATGGTAAAATTTATTACACGACTGATGGATCTGAACCTACTACAAAATCAAAAGTATACAGTAGTCCTCTTACTATTAAGAAGACTACTGTTTTAAGAATAATGACTAAAGAGAGTGGTAAATTAAAAAGTGATACTGTTACTTATTCATATATAATGAATGAAAATCATACATTACCTATAATATCTCTTGCATTAAATCCAAGTGATTTAAGTGCTCTTCATACTCATGCATGGACTGAGGGATATATGAAACCAGTAGCCGTTGAATTAATAGAAAAAGATGGTAGTGGCTTTAAAATAACCGCTGGTCTTAAATTATTTGGTGGTTCAACAAGAGGACATGCTAAAAAAAGTTATGAACTTAAATTTAAAAAACAATATGGGGACGGACACCTTGAATATAAAGTATTTGATACAGTTGATAGTAGTATATTTGAGTCTTTAGTATTAAGAAGTGGATCTCAAGATGAAATGGGTACTGCTTCTAAAAAAACATTAATTAGAGATATTGTTGGTACGGCTTTAGTAGATGAATATACTAGTGTTGATGTTCAAGCATATAAACCAGTAGTAATGTATTTAAATGGTAAATATTGGGGACTATATTTTATAAGAGAAAAAGTTGATGAAACATTAGTAGCTAATCATTATAATGTACCTGCTGATAAAGAAAAAACAGATTTGCTTAGAATTGATAGTCAAGTTAAAAGTGGTAGTGCTAAAAAGTATAATAGTATGATTAGTTTTATATCAAATAATTCACTTAGTAATAAAAATAATTATGCTAAAATTAAAGATATGATTGATATAGAAAACTTATGTGATTTTTGGATAGCTGAAACATGGACTGCTAATAACGATATAGTAAATACAAGATTCTTTTCAAATCCTAATGTAGATAATGGAAAATGGAAATTTATATTTTATGATTTAGATTTTGCATTTTATAATGTTAATAGAAATTATTATCAATTTTCAACTAGTGCAAGTGGTATGACAGTTAATGGATACTCTACATTCTTACTTAGAAATTTAATGAAAAGTAGTGAATTTAAGAAAACATATTTAGAAAGACTATCATATAATTTAAAAAATACTTGGGCAAGTGATACAGTAATTAAGAAAATAGATTCAGTAATTAAAGAAATTGGTGAAGATGAAATTAAAAGAAATTTAGAAAGATGGGATTTATCATATAGTACATGGAAGAGTAGTATTAATTTCTTAAAAGATTATGCTAAAAAGAGAAATTCATATATGGTAAGTCAAGCTAAATCATTCTTTGGACTAAGTAGTAGTGAAGCTAAGAAATATTTTGGTGATGTAAAATGAAAGAATATAAATATAGACATGAATTAAAATTTAAAATATCTAATGCCGCTGCTGAAATATTAAAACAAAAATTATCATTAATATTAGATAAAGATAAAAATGCTATATATTCAGATGGTTCTTATATAATAAAAAGCTTATATTTTGATGATATAAATTCATCTTCATATTATGAAAAAATGGATGGAATATTATATAGAAAGAAATATAGAATTAGAATATATAATAATGATGATAAATTTATAAGACTTGAAAAGAAAATGAAACATAATAATATGACAGCTAAAGAACAAATATTGATTTCAAAAGATATATATAGTAAAATATTAAATGGTAAAATAAATGAAATAGATAAGGCTGATGGGCTATTACGGGAGTTTCTAAATGACTATAGAACTAAAGGGTTAATACCATCAATAATAGTTACATACCATAGAGTTGCATTTGTATATCCAATTAGTGAAGTTAGAATTACATTTGATTCTAATATTCAAAGTGGACTATATAATTATGACTTATTTGACAATGAAAAACCAAACTATACAGTAGTTGATAAAGGTATGCAAGTATTAGAAGTTAAATATAATGAAATATTACCACTTCATATAGCTAATATATTAAATGATATACCATCAATTAGAGAAGCAGTTAGTAAATTTGCTATATGTAGAAGTATTAAATAAAAAGGATGTGAAGTTATGAGTATTGTAGATACAATTAAAAAGTCAGTGTTAGAAAATTTTACAGGAACTATTACTGTTACAGATATGCTTTTATCTTTAATAGTAGCATTTGTAATAGGTATATTTATTATATATGTATATAGAAAAACATATACAGGTGTTGTTTATTCAAAAGCATTTTCACTTTGTATATTAATGCTTTCTATGGTTACAGCTATGATTATTAGAACAATTAGTTCTAATATATCTCTTTCTTTAGGTATGGTCGGTGCTTTATCTATCGTAAGATTTAGAACAGCTGTAAAAGAACCAGTTGATACAGGATTTATGTTCTGGGGAATATCAGCAGGAATTATGGCAGGAGCAGGACTATATATAGTAGCATTAGTTGCATCATTATTAATTGGAGTATTCTATTTCCTTACATATTTAATGGGATTTAGAGTATCAAATAGATATTTATTAGTTTTAAAATATGAAGCAAATGCACATAGTGATGTATTAAAGAAAATAAAATCATTAAAGAAATTTAAAATTAGAAGTAAATCAATTTATGGAAATGAAGTAGAACTATCACTAGAAGTTGATTTAAAAGAAAATAAAAAAGGTGGAGTTGAAACAACTATAGTTGATCAATTTAAAGATGTAGATGGAGTAATAAATGCAAGTTTAATAGCATATCAAAATGACTTTGGAGATTAGGAGTAAACATGAAGACTAAAAAAAGAATAAAAATTACACCAGTTTTAATAACACTAAATATTATAGTGCTTCTATTTATTGTGTCTTTTTATACAATTAGACTTGTAAAATATTATTTAAAAGAAAATGGTAGTAAGGGTGGTAATGAAGTAGTACTATTAGAAAATGAAATATTAAAACATCAAAGTTATTTAGATTTAACTAAAGGACTTGTTTATGATGAAGAAAATAATGTCTACAAATATAAAGGTGCCGTTAATGATAACTATGTACTATATTCAGGAATGTTATTTAGAATAGTAGGAATTGATAATGAAAATAACATTAAATTAATTAGTGAAGATAATATAACTATGATGTATAGTGGACTTAATAATGGTTATGAAAAATCATATGTTAATAAATGGTTAAATGTAATAGAAAATACAAATAATACAGGTATATATGAAACCGCACTAGTAAACAAAGATAATTTACTTGAATATACTTATCTTTGTAATGATAAAATAGATGATGTTAGTAAAATAACTTGTGAAAACTATTATACAGATTCTAAAATAACACTGCTATCTTTATATGATTATAGAGAAGCAGGAGGAAAATCTAGTTATTTAAATAATGGACAAGAATTTGCTCTTGCTACATTAAATTCTAAAAATGAAGATTATTTTGTAGGTAATACTGGAGAAATTGGTCTAAATGAAAAAACTACTAAAACTATTAATGTAAGACCAGTAATTACAATAAAAGCTGATACTGTTTTAATAAGTGGAAAAGGTACTAAAAATGACCCATATATCATAGAAAGTCATGAAGTAAAAACATTAAAAGATGTATCCGTTAATAATATTATTAAAGTAGATGATAATAATTATAAAGTAGTTGCCGTAAAAGATAATTATGTGAAAGTAGCAGCACTTGCCGTTATTAAAGATAAAGAAGAAAATATGAAAATAGCATTTTCTAGTTCAAGTAGTGACTATAAAGCTAGCAATACAGTTGGTAAATATTTAAATGATACATTCTATAATTCACTTAAAAGTAAAGATTTACTAGTAAGTGGTCCTTGGTATGTAGGAAGCCTTACTTTAGATAATTTAGATTATACAAAAGTGTATAGTAAAAAAGTTGATGCTAAAGTAGGAATGCTTACACTTGGAGATTTTTATGTAGGTGATTTAAATAATATATTTACTATATCAAGAGGTATAGAAGGAAGTAATATAATAAATGTAATAAATAGTGATGGTAATATTTTTGCAGATACAACTAGTTCTAAATATAATGTAAGAGCGGCTTTCTATTTAGATAGTAATGTAAATATTGAAAGTGGTAAAGGTACGGTAGATTCACCTTATGTATTAGGAGTTAAAAATGAAGCAGAATAATGAAGATGAGAAAGAAAAAAAAGTTAAAAAAGAAAAACAAAAGAAAAGTAAACTAAGTATTTTCTTAATAATTATTGATGTTATAGCATTAATTTGTTTCTTTTTAGCATATGGACCAATATCTTATTTTAGAGATTTACTTGTTACTACTGCTATGACTACAATGTCACATAGATATTTTGCTTATGTATTATATAGTGAAGAACAAGTTGATAAAATACTTGATAATAATAGAATTATTGAAAGTAATGAAACTACAGATACGACAGCTATTAACTTTAATCCTGATTTTGGAAGTGACAGTTATGAATCTATTTATGAAGAACAAATACTTAAAAAAGATGAAGGAAATGATGTATATAAAGTATTAGATATTAAAGGTAATAATTGGAAAGGATATATGGTTGTTATATATGATCCCTCTGACGTACAACTTGTATTTTCATCTAAATATGGTAAAGGTGGAGATTATATATCAACAATGGCTAAACAAAATAATGCCTTAATAGCCATGAATGCATCAGGTGTTAAAACTAGCGTTGGTAAAAATCCAGTAACAGGAACTGCTATACTAAATGGTAAAGTATATGCTAAAGGAAAAGATATAAATAAAGGTGGAGGACTTATTGGATTTACTAAAGATAATGTATTAATGCTTACTAAAAAAAGTGCAAAAGAAGCTATAGCTGATGGTATGGATAGAGCTGTTGAATTTGGGCCATTCTTAATAGTAAATGGTAAAGAATCTACTTTTAAAGGTAATGGTGGATGGGGAATTGCTAATAGAACAGCTATTGGTCAAAGACAAGATGGAATTGTACTTTTTGTAGTTATTGATGGTAGACAATCAGGATCAGTTGGTATTTCAATGCCAGATTTAGTTAAATTATTTAAACAATATAAAGCATATAATGCTGCAAATCTAGATGGTGGTGGTTCAAGTGCTCTTTATGCTAAAAGAACACCAACATCAGCTGGAAAATTAATAAATAATCCAGTAGGTTATGGTTATTCTGGTGAAAGAAGACTTCCAAATGCATGGATGGTTCTTCCATCCGCATTAGAAAAACATAAAGAAGAAGCAAAAGACGAAGCAAAAACTGAAACAACAGATGAAAATAAATAAAAGAAAGGAGTATTTATGGAAGTAAAAGAAACAAAACCAAAAATTTATATTATTGCTGGTAAAGCAAGACATGGAAAGGATACATTTGCAGGATACTTAAAATCCGTATATGAAGAAAATGGAAAAACTGCAATTGTAACTCATTTATCAAAATATATTAAATATTTTGCACTTGAAATGACAGGATGGGATTTAAAAGAAGAAACAAAGCCAAGAGAATTATTACAACAATTAGGAACAGGAATAATAAGAGAAAAACTTGGAAAAGAAATGTTATTCATTGATAGAATGAAAGATGATATTGAAATATTTTCATGCTTCTATGATGCAATTATTATAAGTGATATAAGATTAAAAATAGAAATTCAAGAATTAAGAAAAGCTTTTCCAGATTTAAAACTTGTTCATATTGATAGAATAAATTTTGATAATGGATTAAGTGAAGAACAAAAGAAACATAAAACAGAAGTAGATCTTGATGACTTTACTGATTATGATGTAAATATTGTAAATACAACATTAGATAAATTAAAAGAAGATGCTAAAAAATTATATACAGAAATTGAAAGGTAGGTATATTTTTTATGAAAGTTATAAGTGATGCAGATGTTAAAGGTAAAAAAGTTATAGTAAGAGTTGACTTTAATGTTCCAAGAAAGGATGGAAAAATAGTAGATGATACTAGAATAGTTGGTAGTTTAAAAACTATTAATTATTTAGTTGAACATCAAGCTAAAGTAATATTATTATCACATTTAGGAAGAGTTGAAAGTGAAGAGGATAAAAAGAAAAATAGTTTAATGGAAGTTGGTAAACATTTAACTACATTAGTAACTTGTCCTGTTTATTTTGTAGCACAAACTCGTGGAGAATTATTAGAAACAACAATTAATAATTTACAAAATGGAGAAATATTATTAGTAGAAAACACTAGATTTGAAGATTTTCCTAGTAAACTTGAGAGTTCTTGTGATGAAGCTTTATCAAAATATTGGGCGACTTTAGGAGATATATTTGTACTTGATGCATTTGGATCTGCTCATAGATGTCATGCATCTACTTATGGAATATCTAAATATTTACCATCTTATGCAGGGTTTTTAGTAAAAGAAGAAACTGATGTTTTAGATAAAGCAATTGATCAAGATAAAACATTAATATTAGGTGGAGCTAAAGTTAGTGATAAAATTGGTGTTATTGATAATTTAATTGATAATACTAAAAGAGTATTACTAGCTGGAGCTATGTGTTTTACTTTCTTAAGAGTAAAAGGATTTAATGTAGGAAAAAGTCCTGTTAGTGAAGAAAATATTGATTATGTACAAAATTTAATAAATAATTATGGAGATAAAATGGTATTACCAGTAGATATCGTAACTCAAAATGGAATTAAAAATATTAGAGATATGGATGATGATGATATTGGCTATGATATTGGACCTGATACTATAGAAAGATTTAAAGATGCACTTGATGATAGTACACTTGTATTATGGAATGGACCACTTGGAAAATATGAAGAAAAAGCTTATGAAAATGGTACAAAAGAAATATTAAAATATTTAGAGGGTCAACCATTTCCAACAATATTAGCTGGTGGTGATATAACCGGAGCATCTAAATATTTTGATACGAAAGTATATTATGTTTCAACTGGAGGAGGATCTACACTTGAATATTTAGAAGGAAAGAAATTTAAAACTCTTAGTAGATTAAATGGTTAATATGAAAAAAGTAATTTTAAATCAAAAAAGTTATTTCTTATATAAAGAAATGGTTGATTTTAAAAAAGAATTTGAAAAATTAAAACATGATAATTTTGAATTTATAATATTTCCACCAGTTCTTTATTTAACTTTATTTAAAACCGTAGATTATAAAGTTGGAGCACAAAATTTTTATAGTTATAAAACTGGTTCATTTAGTGGTGAAATTAATTTAGAATCATTAAAAGATATAGGTATTAATTATACAATGGTTGGTCTTTATGAAAGAAGAAAATTAATGTATGAACCATATGAAGAATCAAAAGAAAAGTTATTTAAGTCTCTTAGTTCTAAATGTGAAACAATATTATGTATTGGTGAATCAGTTAAAAAAAGAAAACCATTTAATTATTTAAAAAATGAATTAAATTATTATTTAAAATCAATAGAATCAAATAATTTAAAATACTTAAGTTTAGCATATATTCCATCTTCAGCAATTGGTGAAATTGAATATGAAGTAAGTAAAATATCAAAAACAATTGATTCATTAAAGAAATATATGAAAAATAAATATGATATTAATGTAGAAGTATATTATGGTGGTTATATTGATTCAAATAATGTAAAAGATATATTGAATGTTAGTGATGGAATTATTGTTGATTCATATAGCACTGATATTAATAAATTAAAAGAGTTAATAAAGGAAATTTAGCTCTTTTTTGTTTTGTTTCTATAATTTGAAAGTTTTTTATATTAATATTATTTGTGAATAAAAAGACATCACGAGTTGGCTCTGACAATAAGTCATATACCACTAATGTGATGTCTTTTTCTAACAATAATATACCAAATCTAACAAAAATGTCAAATTAGGTACATCTACTCATAGTAATATGAATTTAAAAAAATATGAATAAAAAAAGAACGAGGTACGGGTCTAATTCCCGCATCAAGTTCTTTTATGACAATAATATACCACAATCTAACGAAAATATCAACCCAAGTACATCTACTCACTAAAGTAATTATGCTTAGTATATGATAATGTCTTAAGTATTAGTATTTGAAAATGTCTCAAAACTAATATAAAATATGTCACTCGAGGTGACAAAATGAGAAAGGTAGAATTAAGAATGAAAGAACAAGAAAAATATGAAGTCATCAAAGAATTAGTTGATCATAATGGTAATAAAAATCGAGCTAGTAAAAAACTCGGTATATCTAGAAGACAAATAGATCGTCTTATTATTATTTATAAGGAGAAAGGCAAATCTGGATTTGTACATGGCAATCGCTCAAGAAAACCAGTAAGTACAATAGATAAGTCAATCTCCGAAGATATTATAGCACTATATAAGAATAAATACTATGATTTTAATTTTAATCATTTTAAAGAGTTTTTAGAAACTAAAGAAAATATTAAAGTTTCTTATAAATATATTTATAATA
>CANRBS010000014.1 GCA_947628895.1 uncultured Bacilli bacterium | reverse complement strand
TTTTTAAAAGAAATTTCTTCATTATTTTTATTAAAATCATTAATCATAAAACTACCTTCTTACTTATTAATATAATATCATATAATTAAATTTATTAAAACTTCTTTATATATTTATAAATAAAGTAAGTGGATTGTTAAAAATCCACTTTTAAATTAAAAAATTAATTATTTATTAGAAAAATAATCTATATAATAAACCTAAGAAAGCAATTGCTGCAATAATTCCCATTATAATTAAGAAAATTAGTATGCCTTTTTTCTTTTGATCTTTATATTTTATAATTGAACGAACAATTCCAACTAATAGAATAACAAACCCTGCTAATACAAATATTTTTTCAATTAGCATTCCATCAGTGAAATTATTAAGACTAATAAGAATGCTTCCAAGTACTATTTCTAATATGCTATCATCTAATTTGTTTTCTTTTTTCAAAATATACACCTCCTTATATTTTAAATATTCTTCCTTAATTATATATATATATATAGAAAGTCAAGAATCAAAGTTTTAAAATACCGTAAGCATATGTTATAATTAAAAAAGAGGTATATATGGAAGTAAATGATTTAAATAATAAAATTGTTATTGTAAAAGATGGTACTAAAAATAGTTTACTTGATTTAATTAATTCAAATAAAAAATTATTAAATATTAAAATAATTACATTAAATGAATTAAAAAGAAAGTATTGTTTTGATTATAATAAGGAAACTATTTATTACATAGTTAAAAATTATAATGTAAATATGTCTATTGCTAATAAATATATAGAAAATTTATATTATGTTAATGATAAAATAACTGATGATAAAATTAAATTTTTATATTCTTTAAAAAAAGATTTATTAGATAAGAATTTACTTATAGAAAATAATTTATTTAAGAAGTTTTTAACAAACAAAAATATTGTTTTATATAATTTAAAATATGTTGATAAATTCTATAAAAATATATTTAATGAATTAAAAGAATCTAATAATATAGAAAAAATTAATAATGAACGGGAAACTAGTATTAAAGAATTATATAAAGCAGAATCTAGTGAAGAAGAAATAGCTTTTGTAGCAAGTAAAATATGTGAACTTATTAAAAGTGGAGTTAATATTAATAATATAAAACTTGCTAATGTTAAAAAAGAGTATTCTTTTGTAATAAATAAAACATTTAAAATGTTTAATATACCAGTTAGTTTACCTAGCTTTGCTACTATAAAAGGTACTAATATTGTAAGAAAGTTTAAAGAATTATATAGTAGTGATATAAATTCTGCAATTAATGAATTACAAAAATTAGTTAAAACTAATAATGATAAAAAAATATTTAAACAAATTATTAACATAATAAATTCATATTCATTTGAAAATTATGATAATTTAAAAGAATTAATATTTGAAGAAATAGATAATATTAAAACAGAAAATATTAAATATAAGAATTCTGTTAAAGTAGTCAATATAACAGATGAAATAATTAGTGATAGTGATTATGTATTTTTAATTAATTTTAATGAAGGAGTTATACCAACAAATTATAAAGATGAAGACTATTTTAATGATAAAATTAAAGATAAATTAAATATAAGTATGTCTTCTGAATTAAATAAAAATGCTAATCTTGAATTACAAGAATGTATTAGTAAAATTAAGAATTTAATAGTTACTTATAGTAAATATGATACAAATAATGAAATATTTGTATCTCCTTCTTATGATGAAAAATTATTTGTAAACAAAGAAATAAATATTAATTTTAATAATTCTAATTTATATAATAAAACAAAATTAGTTAGTAATATGGATGAATTAAATAAATTTGGTGTTATGTCAGATGAACTTATAGTATTAAATAATCATTACAAAGATATTAAATATTTAGATTATAACAATAAATTTAAAGGTATTGATATTAAATCATTACATGAATATTTAACTAAAGGATTAACTCTATCTTATACTAGTATTAATTCTTATTATGAGTGTGCTTTTAAATATTATTTAAATTATATATTAAGATTAAATAAATATGAAGATAATTTTAGTACAGTAATAGGTAATATATTTCATGAAGTATTATCCTATGCATTTAATGATGATTTTGATTTTGATAGTAAATGGAAAGAATCAGTAGAAAAAGAAAATACTAGATATTCATTTAATAATATGGAGAAGTTTTTTCTAAGTAATTTAAAAGATGAACTCATTTTGATAATTGAAACTATTAAAGAACAATTAAAATACACATCACTTAAGAAATCTATGTATGAAAAAGAAGTAAAAATTGAAATTAATAAAGATTTAAACATTATCTTTACAGGTAAAATAGATAAAGTTTTATATGATGAATTTGATGGTGAATGTATATGTGCAATTATTGATTATAAAACTGGTTCTACTAGTATGGATTTAAAATATGTTCCATTTGGTTTAAAAATGCAGTTACCTGTCTACATTTATTTACTTAAAAATTCTAATATTATTGGTACCGTAAAAGTTGGAGGATTTTATTTACAAAAAATTATTAATAATGATAGAGATATAAACAAACGAATATCTAATTTGAAATTACAAGGATATACAAATAGTGATGAGAAAATAATTGAAAAAGTAGATTCATCTTATGCTGATTCTAAAGTTATAAAGAATTTAAAATTAACTAATAGCGGATTTTCTAAAAATTCTAGATTATTAACAGAAGAAGAAATAGATAAATTATCTTTATTAGTTGAAACTAAAGTAAAAGAGGCATCAAATGATATAATAAATGGTAAATTTGATATTAATCCAAAAACCGTTGATAACAAAAATATTGGTTGTAATTATTGTAAATTTAAAGATATATGTTATATGAAATATGAAGATACCATTAAACTTAATATTGAAAGTGAGGTGGAATAAATGCCTAAATGGACTAAAGAGCAAAGTGAAGCAATTGAAAAAAGTGGAAGTAATATAATAGTTAGTGCTGGAGCTGGAAGTGGAAAAACAGCTGTACTATCTGAAAGAGTACTTGAAAAAGTAAAAAATGGCATTCATATTAATGAACTTTTAGTATTAACATTTACTAAAGCAGCTGCTGCTGAAATGAAAGATAGAATTAGAAAAAAATTAATTAAAGAAGGTTATAGTGAAGAAGTAAATTTAATATCATCTTCATATATTACAACATTTGATTCTTTTGCATTATCAATTGTAAAAAAATATCATTATTTATTAAATCTTTCTTCTAATATTTCTATTACTGATGAGTCTTTAGTTAAAATAGAAGAAAAGAAAATAATCGATGATATATTTGAAAATCTTTATGTTAGTAATAATGCTAATTTTGAAAATTTAATTAAAAATTATTGTATTAAAAATGATAATTATTTAAGAAGTTTAATACGGGGTATTGCTAGTAAAATAGATGGTTATATTGATTCAAATGAATATATTAATTATATAGAAAATTATTTTTATAGTGATGAAAATATTAATAATATACTTCTTGAGTATGAAGAATTTATAAAAGAAAAGCAAAGAATTATAAAATTAGAACTTAATAATATGGAAAATTATTTTGATATTGATTATATGGAAAGTGTATATGAACTTTTAAATAATTTATTAAATTCTAATCCTTTTGAATTAAATTTATATGGTAGTATTAGTCTTCCAAGAGTTAGAAGAGGTACAGAAGAAGATGCAAAAAAATTAAAAGAAAGAGTTAAAAACTTAGTTAATGAATTAATATCTTATGGTAATTATGGAAATAAAGATGATATAAAATATAGTATTTTAAATACTAAATCTATTGTATTTGCAATATTAGATATTGTTAAAATTTATATTGAAAAATTAAATAAATATAAAAGTGAAAATAATATTTATACTTTTAGTGATATTGCAGAGTATGCTATTAAAATAGTAAAAGAAAATGAAAGTGCTAGAAATGAACTTAAATATTCTTTTAAAGAAATAATGATTGATGAATATCAAGATACTAATGATGTACAAGAGTTACTCATGAGTTATTTAGAAAATAATAATGTTTATATGGTAGGAGATATTAAACAATCTATTTATAAGTTTAGAGGATCAAACCCTAATATATTTAAAAATAAATATGATAAATATTTTAATAATGATGGTGGATATAAAATAGATTTAGTAAAGAATTTTAGAAGTAGAAATGAAGTACTTAATAATATTAATAGAATATTTGAACTACTTATGGATGATGAAATAGGTGGTGCTAATTATAAATTAAGTCATGAAATGGTTTATGGTAACACTACTTATGATAGTGAAAAAGTAGATAATTTTAAATATGATATTGATGTATTTGAATATGAAAATGATAAAACAAGTGAATTTAGTGATAGTGAAGTAGAAATATTTGCTATTGCAAAAGATATAAAAGAAAAAATAAATTCTAAATTAAAAGTATTTGATAAAAATACAAATACTTTAAGACTAGCAACATATAATGATTTTGTTATTATATTAGATAGAAGTAATTATTTTAATGACTATAAAAAAATATTTGAATACATGGGAATACCTCTTACTATTTTAAAAGATGATAAACTAAATACTAGTAATGATATACTAATTATTAAAAATATAATTGATTTTATAATAAGAATTCATAATAAAGATTATGGTATTGAATTTAAATATGATTTTATGAGTATAGGAAGAAGTTTCTTATATGAATATAGTGATAGTGAATTATTTGAATATTTTAAAAATAATAATTTTTATGATAGTGAATTATTTAAAGATTTTAGTAATTTTGAATCATTAAATTCTATGTCTTGTAGTGAAGTATTAGATAAAATATTAGATATAACAGAATTTTATTCTAAAATATATAAAATAGGTAATTATGAAGATGTTAATGTAAGAATTAAATCTATTTATAATTTATCTATTGATTTAAATAATATTGGATATAGTATATTAGAATTTAGAGATTATTTAAATGAAATAATTGATTATGGTATTGATATTAAATATAAAACATATAACTCAAATAATGATACCGTTAAAATTATGACTATTCATGCGGCTAAAGGGCTTGAATATCCAATTTGTTATTTTGCTGATTTAGATCATAAATTTAATACAATGGAATTAAATGATTTATTTATTGTTGATAAAAAATATGGATTGATTGTACCAAATGAAATAGATGATAGTGATAAAAATGAAACTAGTGTTTTAAAAGAATTATATAAAAATGAATTTATTAAAGAAGAAATAAGTGAAAGATTAAGGTTATTTTATGTAGCACTTACTAGAGCAAGAGAAAAAATGGTAATTGTAGTACCTAAAAAAGAAGTACAAAAATTAGAAAAAGATGAAAATGGTGTTATAGATAAAACAAGAAGATTAAGTTTTAATAAATTATCAGATTTTATTATAATGGAAAAACCATATTTAAGTGAATACTTTAGTGATATAGATATAAATTCATTAAATTTAACTAAAAATTATTTATTACAAAAAAATAAAATAAATAATATTAATAAAGATAGTGAAGAATTTGTAGTAAATGAAATAAGTATTGAAAATGAAGAAGTAGAAGAAGCTCATTTTTCAAAAGAATCAATAGAAATTGTAAATCATGAAGATGCTAAGAATATGGAATTTGGTACTAGTGTACATGAAGTATTTGAATTAATAAATTTTAAAAATTATGATGAAAATATTATTGAAAATAAATTCATACGGGAAAAAGTAAGCAAATTTATGAAAAGTAAATTATTAAATGATATAGAAAATGCAAATATTTATCATGAATATGAATTTATATATGAAAAAGATAATACTGAGTATCATGGAATTATAGATTTAATGATTGAGCATGATGATTATATAGATTTAGTTGATTTTAAACTTAAAAATACTAAAGATGAAAAATATATAAAACAATTAAATGGTTATAAAGATTATATAAATAGTATTAGTAATAAAAAAGTTAATTTATATTTATATTCAATAATTAATGAAAGTATAGATGAAATTTAAGGTACAAAATAGTACCTTTTTTATTAAAAAATGTAAATTATGCTGTCTATTATAATTTTTCTTGATTGTTTTCTAATGTTTGAATGTTATACTCTTAAGTTTGACAGTTGTAATATAAAAATAGCTTGCAAAACCTTTGTTTATAAGGATTCGCAAGCTTTTAATTTTTGTCGTACTTGTATTATTTTTTTAACTGTTGAAAAATTTTTTCAAAATCTTCATACTTTGTTATTTCATAGTCCGTTCTAAAGCCAAAAACTGTGTGTAAAGCATCTGTTAAATCATCTCTAACATAAGCTGGTGAATATCCAACTCCTTTTTCTTCATATACTGTCATGTCTTTTAATTTTTCTATTATTTGTGTATTTGTATACTTATAATTTAATTTATTTTCTAATATTCTATATATTAGTAATGAAATAAAGCAAGTAAGAAAATGTGCTTTAATTCTATTTTCTCTTGATAAATGTATTGTTCCAGAATCAAAATCAGTTTTTAATATTTTAAAGCTTTCTTCTATTTCCCATCTATTTTTTGATATATTTAATATATCTTGTATATCTGCGATTAAATTAGTTGTAATACCATAATAACCATCATATTTTTCTTCTTCTTTAATTACTTCTTCATTTATGGAATAAGTATAAAAATATTTTTCTTTATTACTCTCTTTGTTTAAAGAATTATCTTCTTTTTTAGTTTTATTTTTTGATTCACACTTTATAGTGTTTACTTCTTCTTTAATAAGTCTTCTATAATCATTAGGATTAACACTTAATTTAATTTTGTCTCCTTTATTAGTTGAACTTATTTTATTTTTAGCTCTTTCTATTTGACCATTTCTTACATTTTTTAAATAGTCATGATATTTTATTTGAAATGTAACAATTAAATCTTGTACTACATGAGCCGTTTCTGTTTTAATTATTTTATAAAATATTGTTTCATAATTAAGCTTTCTTTTTTCTTCATCATCTATGAAATCACTTAGTTTATAGGTATTTCTTAAATCTCCAATAATTCGCCATCCATCATCTTCAAAAACTTCTCTTTGATATTCTTCCTTTAATTTTTTAATAGATTGAGTTATTACAAAACTTCTTCCATCTTTTATATTAAAACTTTTTATATCATCTGTACACATTGCTGCATCTGTACAAATTATAGTTTTTTTATTTTCTAAATCAAAATCTTTTATCATTTGTTCTTGAAGAGGTAATAAGTGTTTAGTTTCATTTTCATTGCCAGGAAATATATTCATGGCAATTGGTAAACCATTCCCATCCATAAATAACCCCATACCAACTAATGGATTAGGTTTATGATCTTTTCCTTTACCATACTTTCTTAATTCATCTTCTTCATTGATACTAAAATAATAATTAGTACAATCAAAATATAGTATTCTTGTATTTCTATCAATTACAGATTTACTATTATTATAAAGTTCTTTTTGAAGATAATCTAAATCTTTGTTTAAATAAGTTAATCCTCTATATATGTTTTCTAAATTATATTTTGGAGTTTCTATAAATTTTTTTGAAAGTTCAAAGGTTTTTAATTTACTAGAAGGATATATTATTCTTGAAAATACTAAATTAGATAAAACTTCATTTAAATCAAATTCAAATTTATATTTTTTACTAATATCTTTAACTATTTTATCTATCTTTAAAGAATAATAAATATCTTTTAAAAATAAATAACCTACATTAAATTTATTTATAACATTTTTATCAATTAGTTTATTAGAATATTTTTCAATAATTACTTTGTTATTATTAGTATTTGTAGATATGCCATGTTTAAGTTTAAAGTTATTTAAGTAATTATTTAACCAAGTATTAACATCAATACCTTCTTCATTAGCGAGTTTAGAAACTTTTTCGATATTACCAATATTATCAATCACTCTAGTGGTTTTTTTACCATTCCTTTTATAATCTTCAATAATAGAATAACTTTTAGTAAAAGTATAAGTATTAGTTTTAATTCTTACCATGAGTAACCTCCTATAATAAATTATATCATAAGTACGATAAGTACGGTAAGTAAAAAATAATAAAAAACAAGTTTTTATGCAACTTGAAAGATATTTTTTGATTTCCAACTGTCAAACTTGGGTATTATAATTTTTCTTGATTGTTTTCTAATGTTTGAATGTTATACTATTTTACAGTAAGGATAGGTGTAAAATAAATGAAAAAAGAAAAAAAAGAGAAAAAAGAAAAGACATTAAAATTAGGTATTAAAACAATAGATCTAAAAAGTATTATATTTCCTATAAAATTAATTTCAATAGTGGGAGTAGTATTAGGATTTATATTTTTAATATTAACAGGATACTATTGTGTAGTTAGTACAAATTATATATTAAATTCTTCGCCTGAAGAAATTCAAAATGATAAATTAACTGTAAATTATATATCAAATATAAATGATTATTCAATAGAAGAAACTAAAGAAATTATAGGTGAAATAGGTGAAATTGGTAGTAAAACTGAATTTTTGATGTTTGAAGTAATTTTGCCAACAATAGCAATTGTATTAGTGACAATTTTGATAGTAATATTATGTAAAAAATCATATGATATTGTTAAAAATGTTAAATCGAATAAAGATTTGTTTACAGAAAAGAATTTGAAATCGTTAAAAGACATAAGCTCATTAGTATTGGATATGTATTTAATATTTTTCTTAATTTATGGAATCCGTTATATTTTTTATTTAATATTTATAGATCTTGTTTTTCAAATAATATTATATTTATTCAATAATTGTGTAGAAAAAGAAAAATAAATTTATGATAATTAGTAAGGTTAGGTGTTAAAATATGAAAAAAGAAAAGAAAGAAATTAGAATATTTGATGATAATGTTATTAGTTTAAAAACTATTGTAACATCTGTTAAAGTTATTTCATTGGCATTGGTTACTATAAGTATAGTTTATTTAATAATATCAACAGGTTATTTTATTTTTTCAACCAAAACTGTATTTAATAATAGTTTTGAAGATATATTAAAAGATGAAATGACTATAAATTATATATCAAAAATAAATGATTATTCATTATCAGATATAAAAGATGCTATTGAAATGGAAGCCGATAAATTACCTTTCTATTTATTTGAAATTGTATTTCCAACAATAATTTTAATTTTTGTATTTATATTATCTATAGTTTTAGGAAAAAAATTAAATAATTTTGTAAGAAATGTTAAATCAAATAAAGATTTGTTTACTAATAAAAAAATAGAAGAATTGAAAAAAATAAGAAATATAATTTTAGATATTTGCTTTTTACTATTTTTAAAATTTAATTTAACATTTTTAATATTCTATGCTCTTTTAGATTTTATGTTAGAAATAATAATTTATTTATTTAGTAATTGTGTAGAAAAAAAGGAAAATGTTTAAATATGCAAAAGAAAAATAATAAAATAATATGTATTTTAAAATGTATCTTATATTTAATAATTTATTTATTATTATTTTCTGGAACAACATTAATAAGTTATTCACATTTGATACTAATATAAAAAGAGCAGTTAATTATATAATATTAATTCCTATATTAATTTTAGTTGTTAAATTATTAAAAAAAGAATATATTTTTGTGTTTAATAAAAAAGATTTTATAAAAAGTCTTAAAGTTGGAATGTTTATGATAGTAGTATCAATGATTTTTCCAGTAATGAATATTTTAACTACTGAAACTACTGAATTAAATTCTATCCCATATATAGTATTTAATACTTTGGTTGTGTTAATAGGAACAGGGTTTACTGAAGAAGTAGTTTGTAGAGGAATTCTAATGAATACTTTCTATGATTATTTTGGAAAAACTAGAAAAACAGTTATTGCTTGTTGTATATTTGTTGGTATTGAATTTGGTCTATCTCATTTTGTAAATATCATAGGTGGAAACCTAAATATTACACAAATGTTAGTTACTTGTGGACTAGGATTAGTATTATGTGCAATATATGCAAGGAGTAAATGTTTATGGGGAGTTATTTTCTTGCATGGATTATGGGATGTAGCAATAATGAGTGATGGAATAATATTTCTAAGTAATAATATATCATCTCCAGCACCTGCTGTTAATACTTTAGAAACATTATTATATTATAGTCCATTATTGATTCCATTTATTATTTGTTTCTTATTTTTATTAAGAAAGAGTAAAATAGATGAATGTCTATAAGTTGAAATCTATAATTAATTTTATAGATTTTTTAAATTACATATTCACTTTATTTTTAAATGTGCTACAATTAAATCTAGTGATGTGAGGCAATATGAAAATTATAATCGTTGGTATAGGAAAACTAGGTGAATATCTTACTAGAAGTTTAGTAAAAGAAGATAATGAAGTCACTTTAATTGATAAAGATTTTAGTTTAAATAAAGAACTTATTAACAATGAAGATGTTAATTATGTATGTGGAAATGCACTTGATAGTACAGTTTTAATTGAAGCAGGTGTAAAAGAATGTGATTTAATAATATGTGTTATGAATATGGATGAACAAAACATATTATGTTCTTTACTTGCTAAAAAATTAGGTGCTAAAAATACAATAGCAAGAATTCGTTCTTTAGAATATAGTAGTTCAATTAATCTACTTAAAGATGAACTAGGTCTTTCTATGACTATAAATCCAGAGCAGCTAACAGCACTTAGTATAGCTAAAACATTAAGTATTCCAAGTGCCTTAAATGCAACATCATTTTTAAAAGGTAAACTTCAAATGATATCTTTAAAAATAAAAAAAGATTCTGTTTTAGATGGAATTAGTATTACGAATTTATCTAAAAAACATAATTTAAATATAATAGTTTGTGCAATTGAAAGAAATAATAAAATAGTTGTACCAAATGGACATGATAGATTAAAGTCAGGAGATATGATTAGTGTTTCTGGTACTATTAAAGATATCAACGAGTTTTTAACATTTGCAAATTTAATTAGTAATGAAACTAAAAAGGTAATGATAGCAGGTGGATCTAAAACATCAGTATATTTAGCAAAATATTTACTTGATATGAATATGAAAGTTAAAATAATTGAAATAAATAATGAAAGATGTAAAGAATTAAGTGAGTTGTTACCAGGTGTATTAATTATAAATGCTGATGTATCAAATCAAGATATACTATATGAAGAAGGTATTGAAGATGTTGATGCTTTTATTTCACTTACTAGTATAGATGAAGAAAATATTGTCTATTCAATGTTTGCATCAATTAAAAATATACCTAAAGTCATTACTAAAGTTAATCATATAGATTTAACTGGTATAGTAGAAAAAGCTAATATTGATACAGTAATAACTCCTCATAGAATTGCAGCAAATCAAATAGTTAAATATGTAAGAGCTATTAAAAATAGTGAAAAAAGTAGTTGTGAAGCTATATATAAATTTAATGATGATAATTTTGAAATGCAAGAATTTAGTATTAAAAAAGATTTTCTAGGTATTGATATGAAAATAAAAGATATGAAAATTAAAAAT
This sequence comes from uncultured Bacilli bacterium, assembly GCA_947628895.1. Classification (GTDB taxonomy): domain Bacteria; phylum Bacillota_I; class Bacilli_A; order RF39; family UBA660; genus CAG-1000. The sequence continues at coordinate 18,696 of CANRBS010000014.1, read as the reverse complement.
AATATATTAATAGTTGCTATTCAAAGAGGTAGAAATGTAATTATGGCAAATGGTAATGAAAAAATAAAATTAAATGATACAATTGTTGTAATTGATAGTAGTGAATCTATAAAAGAAATAAATGATATTTTGGAGTAATATATGAAAAACAAAATTATTTATAATTATATTGGTAAAGTATTAATTGCTTTTTCTATTTTGATGTTATTTCCAATGATTATTTGTTTAATTAAAAAAGAAAGCTTAATTCCTTTTTTAATACCATTTTTATTAACTTTAGTTATTGGAGTGTTACTTAACTTAATTAAAACAGAAAAACAAACTTTATATGCAAAAGATGGATTTATTATTGTATCTTTATCTTGGATAATAATAAGTTTAATTAGTGCACTTCCATTTAGTATTTCACATTATAGTAATTATATAGATGGAGTATTTGAAGCAGTTTCTGGTCTTACTACAACTGGTGCTAGTATATTTAAAGATGTAACAATTCTTCCTAAAAGCTTATTATTTTGGAGAAGTTATATGCATTTTATTGGTGGTATGGGTGTACTTACTTTTGTTATGGCAGTAATACCACTTTCTAGAAAAGATAAATCTATGCATGTTTTAAATGCTGAAATGCCAGGTAATACCGTTGCTAAAATAGTTCCAAGTACAAAGAAAACATTACTTTATTTATATGCTTTATATTTATCATTATCGTTAATTGAAATATTATTTTTAATGATAGGTAAAGTAAGTTTCTTTGATAGTTTACTTATTACTATGTCAACAGTTAGTACTGGAGGACTTACATTTTTAAATGATAGTATAGCATCATATAGTGCTTATGTTAAATTAATAGTTGCATTATTTATGTTTTTATCTGGAGTTAACTTTAATATTTATTTATTATTAGTTATGAAAAAAAATAAAGCTATATTAAAAAGTGAAGAATTAAAAGTATATATTTTATTATTTATATTTTCAATTGTATTTATATTTATTAATATATGGAGTTTATATCCAAGTATAAAAGATGCATTATTAAGTTCAATATTCCATGTTAGTTCTATAATGACAAGTACTGGTTTTTCAATTGGAGACATTAATGTTTATCCAACTGTATGTAGAGTATTTTTATTATTTTTAATGTTAGTTAGTGCTTGTGCTGGTAGTACATGTGGTGGATTTAAAATATCAAGATTAATATTGTGCTTTAAAAGAATAAAAAGAGATTTATTAAAAATAGTACACCCAAATAGTGTACAGATAATAAAATATGAAGGCAAAAGAGTAGATGATACTCTAATAGATAGTAATTCAACATTCTTATTCTTATATGCAATTTTATTAATTATTATTTTATTAATTGTAAGTATAGATGGATATTCATTTGAAATAACAATTAATGCAGTATTCTCTACATTTTCAAATACAGGATTATGTTTTGAAATATCAAATTTTTCAATATTTAGTAATATTTCTAAAATAGTAATGAGTCTTGGTATGTTACTTGGTAGACTTGAAATATTCCCACTAGTAGTATTATTTAGTGATTTAAAGAAAAGTATTTAAGGAAGTGTAATATGACAAAAAAAGAATATTTAAAAGAAGTAGATAAATTAAATTTAGATAAAAACAAATATTGTATTATTGCTGGTGGAGTAATGCTTTTAAATGATTTAAGAAGTAAAACAAATGATATTGATTTAAGAGTTAAACCAGATTATTTTAATGAATTATCAAAAAAATATAATATGATAAAGTCACCTAAGTATTCATATTTATATAATTTAAATGATTTTATAGAAATAGCTGTAACAGATTTTGATAAATCTGATGTTACATTTATTAATGGCTATCCAGTATTAAAATTAGAAAAAGAATTAGAATGGAAACTTAAGAATAATAGACCAAAAGATCAAAGTGATATAGAAAAAATAAAAAAGTATTTAAAAGTTGATTAAAAAATATATAATTTAAGTATTAGAAATCATATAATAATATGGTTTCTTTTTTAATAAAAAAGTACGATTTTTATTGAATTTTCAGCTAAAATTTGCTATCATATAGAAATTAATTAAAGGGGTAAGGTATGAAAAAAAGTATATATTTTATATTTTTATTTATATTATGTGTAGTTACAACAATAACTATGCTTCCTTTTAATGTGAAAGCAGAAGAAAAAGTATATACTTTATTAGTTAATTTAAATAATGATAAAGATTTAAATGTATATTCTGGAAATATAAATTATGATACTAATGTATTTGAAGAATTAGATGAGAATAGTTTTGATAAATCTGATGTAGAATTAATAAATTATAATAAAGAAAATCACAAATTTGTAGTAGTTTTTAGAAATAAAAAAGAATTTAAAGTAACTTTTAAAGTAAAAGATAATGCTCATACTAATAGTACAGTAATTACTATAAAAGATTTAATTTCATCTTATGAAAATAAAGATATTAAATTAGATGATAAAAATTATGAAGTAAAATTATTGAAAGATAAAGTTAAATTAATAAAAGAATTTGATACTAAAAATAATAATGAAATAGAAATTAAAAGTGTACTATTTTTTAATCCAATTATTGTATTAATGTCAGTAATTTTTATAGCTGTTATATATTGTTATAATTCATCCTTTAGTGATATTGGAAATAAATTTATAAAAGTTGTTGTTAATTTAGTATTTATTATTGGTCTTGTTATATCAATTATTTTTAACTATAAATCTTATTATAATAAAAGTGATATAAATAATGATATTAAAGTTAATTATGATGATGTTAATGAAGTTATTAATTATTTATTAGATATTAAAGGATCTAAAAATGATTTAACATTTGGATTTAATGCAGATATAAATAATGATAGAAAACTAACTATAAGTGATGTTGCTAAAGTTAATGATAATATTAATAGTTATAGTGTATCTATAAGTGATATTAAAATAGATAAATATGTAAATAAAAATACAAAATTTGATTTAATATTTACTGTAAAAGTATCTCCTAGTGAAACTTTAAAAGAAGTAAGAATAAATGATGAATTATATGAAGTAATAAGTTTAGATAATAATGAATATAAAGTAGAGTTAACTTCTCCTTCTATATCTGGTATTTTTAATATAACAATAGATAAATTTATATTGAGTAATAATAAAAAGGTAAGCAAAGAATATAAAACAAATATTGATGTTTTAAAAGATAAACCAGAACTTACTGATTATAAATATGATTCATTTAATAATTTAGTTTTATTTAATTTAATAGATAATGATAAGTCAATAGTTAGTGCTGATATTGTTTTTTCATCTAATAATAAAGAAGAATATAAGACTAAAATAAATGAAGGTGAAAATGAAGTATTAGCTACACTTAAAAATGGTAAATATAAAATTACAGCTATTATTAATTATGATTTAGATAGTAATGTAGATAAAGAAAATAATTATGAAATTAAGTTAATTAATAAAGAAATAAGTGTACTAAATGATTATAATTTTAAATTTAATAATTTAAGATTAGAAAGTGTTAATGAAAATAATAGTTTATCTATTAGTTTTAATAGTACTAATGCATCTACTTATAATATTATATCTGTTAAAGTAAATGGGGAATATTATAATGTAAAACAACAAAATAATAAATATATTATTGATATTCCTTATATAAAAAATGAAAATATTAATATTAATGTAGAAAGTGCTGTTCTTGAAAATAAAAAAGAATTTATTATAAATGAACATTTATCTTTATTTAAAAATAAACCTAATGTTAGTAATTTAGATTTAGATTTAGATGGTGAAATATTAACTGCTAATTATACTATAAATGATAATGATAAAGTAATTAGAAATATATATATTATACTTAAAGATTCAATTGGAAATATAATTGAAAGGAAAGAAATAAGTACTACTAGTAATAGTATAAAATTTAATAAAAAATTAAATACAGCTAATAAATACATTGTACAAATAATTAGTAATTATAATAACTATGATGGAAAAAATCATGATAATGAGTTACTAGCTGAAAATAGTTTTAATATTGAAGAAAGTGTTAAAGTAACTAGTGAATTAAGTGATTATATAAATAAAAATACTAACTTTAAAATAAAATATAAATTTACTGATAACATTAATGAAGAAATTAAATTTTTATATATAAATGATGAAAAATATGAAGCAAATTATCAAAATGGTTATTATATAGTAGAATTTAATTCAGGAAATACTCCAAAAGTATTAACTTATACTTTAAATAAAATAGAGTATTCTAATGGAGTAGTAGTTGACCTTAATTATATTGATAATATTGAAGTATTAAAAGATAAACCTAAAGTAGAAAATTATATATTTGAAGATAATTCCGATTATCCAAAAATAAACTTTAGTATTAAAGATGTTGATAATACTTTTGTAAGTGGTAGAGTAATAGTATTTGATGATAAAAATAAATTATATTTTGCTACTAATATTGATATAAATAAAACAGAATATGAATTAAAAATAAATGATAATAAAAATTATAAATTAAAACTAGAAATAAATTATATATTAGATCAAAATAATAATGAAAAATATAATAAAACAGAATATTTATATGAAACAAATATTAAACATATAACAGATTATAATTTTAAACTTAATAATGAAAAAATAAGTATAAAAAATAATGAAAATGAAAAAACCGCGATAATTACTTTTAATAGTACAAACTCATCTAATTATAATATTAAAAGTGTTATTATTAATGGTAACAGATATGAAGTAAGCAAAGATAAAAATTTATATAAAGTTGAAGTTAAATTAAATAATGATATTAAAAATATTAAATTAGAAAGTGTTAAATTATCAAATGGTAAAGTATTTGAAAGTAATATAAATTTTGATATATTTAAAACTAAACCTACCGTATATAATTTAAAAAGTAGTGAAGATAAAAATAATATAATAGTAAGTTTTAATATAAAAGATGTAATGAATTCAATTAATAGTGATAAAGTTAAAGTTACATTAAAAAGTAATAATAAAATAATAAAAGAAAATGAAGTTTTATTAACTGAAGATAAAACTAATATTAGTACAATGTTTGAAAATATTAATTCTGGTAATTATACAATTGATATTTCTACATCTTTTGATTTAAAAGATGGTTTAATTCATAAAAATGAAATTATTAATGAAGAGTATGATATTAAAATAGAGACTATATCTAATATTAAAACTCTTAGTATATCAAATGAATATCCAAAAAAGAATGAAATTATTACTATTAAATATGATATTACTGCTAATACAAATAGTCCAGTTACCGCGATTGTTATTAATTCTAATATTTATGAAGTTATAAAAGAAAAAGATGGATATAGTGTTAAATTACAATCACCAAATGATAGTGGAGTATTTGAATATAAAGTAACTAAAATTTATTATGATAATTTAGAAAGTAATGTATATTTAACTAATAAAATTGAAGTATTAAAAGATGATTTAATTGTAAAAAATTATACTTTTACAAAAGAAAATGGTATAGCTAAATTTACTTTTGATATTATAGATACTGATAATGTTATTGAAAATGGAAATTTAATTGCTGAAGTTGAAGATCAAACTAAAAATATTAAAGTAGGTAAAAATGAAATAGAATTTACAAATCTTAATGATGATAAAAATTTAATTTTTAGTATTAAAGGTAAATATAATTTAAAAACAAATAATTTAGAAAATAATGAATATAATACTATATTTACAAAACCATTTAGTATGAAAAATAATATTTATAATATTACAAATTTAAAAACAGTAAAAAAATATTATGAAAAAAATGAAAAAATAAATTTATCATTTAATTACGAATCAAATAGTAATTTTTATCCTGTAAAAATGATTATTAACAATAAAGAATATAATATAACAAAAGAAAATAATAATTATATTACTTTAATTGATGGAAGTAATAAATTAGGTGAAAATGTAATTGATAAAATAAAAATAAAATTAAATAATGATGAAATAATAGATATATCAAATATAATAAATTTTGAAATATTAAAATCTAAACCATTAGTTAAAAATTTTACTTATGAAGTTTATAATAATAGAGCCTATATTAATTTTAATTTATCTGATGAAGATGTAACTATAACAAGAAATGCACAAATAAAAGTAACTGATGATAAAAATAATACAATTATAAGTGATAATATAATTCTTGGGGAAAATGAAATTGATTTTAGTATTAATAATATTGATAATTTTAAAGTAGAAATTATATCTAATTATGATTTAAGTACCGCTGAAAACAGTAATAAAAATAGTGTAATTTATAAAAATAATATATATTTAAATAAACATTATATTGAATTTAAAGATATAGACGAAATTGAATTATATTATAAAAATTCTAACAAATTAGAAAAAGTTAATAATTTAAATTTAGATAAATTTACTAATTTAGATAATTTCTTAGTAAAAGTTGTTATGAAAGATTTACCAGATTTTTATAGTGAAATAGATAGTTATGAAATAGTTAATAATAAAATGATATTTAACTTAAAATTTGATGATATTATTCAATATGATAATAATAAAGTTATAAATGTTGATAATATTTCTGTAATATTTGGAGATGTTAAAAATAATACTGTAATTAAAAATGATTATTATAAATTAGAAAATAATAATCTTAATGATTTATATATTCCAAATTATCAAGAATTTAAAAAAATACCTAATTATAATGTTAATAAAAATAATATATATCATAATTTATATAAATTAATGCCTTTTATAGATAGTAAACTTATAATTAATTATGCAAATAATTTTAATGAAGATGATGATTTTAATAAAGATATAATTAAAACAATAATACCTTATGATAAAAATAATAATATGATTAATTATTTAACTACAAATAATTATAAAAATATATCATATATAAAAGTATTTTTTGAAAGTAATGAAGTAAAAAATTATAATGTTTCTTACTATGAATATAAAAATGGAATTGTAAGTTATAAAATTTTAGATCTTGATATAATTTATAATTATAATAAATTTGTTATAAATGAAAATTCAAATATTATAAAAAAATTAATAAATTATGCAAGTAATTTAAATTATAATTATGATTTGGATCCAATTACTAATATAAATGATAGTAAAGTTTATAGTGATTATTATAATAAATATACTAAAAATAATTTAAATGATATAGTATTAAATTTATTAAATAGTGAGTATTCTTTAATAACTAATAATGATAACTTAAATAGTATTATTGAAGAAGATTTAATTAATAGTAATAAATTAAAAGAGTATTTATATACATATAATTATTTTTCAAGATTTTATAATTTTAATATTTCAAATATAAATATTCGTGATAGTTTATTATTTAATAATGAATTATTTGGAAATAAAACTACTTTAGATCAAATTATTAATAAAATAAAAACATCTGATATAAGTACATATAATACTAGTGGATTTTATTCTAATAATATAGCTAGTATTACTAATATAAATACTTTACAAGAATTTTTAGAATATTTTATAAAAGATATAGGTAAATATGAAGATGCTAATGATTGGTTTAGTGAAAATTTTAGTGGAATTATTAGTGAAGTTGGTATAGATAATAATACTAATGTAGAATATAGAGCATGGTATCATTTAAAAAGAAGACCAAATCTAATATTACCATTAATTACATTACCTAAAAACACAGGATACATAATATCTTCTCCATCACAAATAATAATTGGTTCACAAAGAGTATATACAAAAAATCCAAATAATTCATTTGAACATAAAAAATTGGTAAATAAAATTAATGATTATTCATTATTAATAAAGGATTTCTATACAAATGTTTATAATTTATCTAATGAAAATGCTTTAAATAGAGTATCAGATATACAAATAGATAAAAATATTGTTTTAGATGACAATGGTAATAAGGTATTACAAAACAAAGAATTTATGACTGATGAATTTCATAAAAACTTTAATTATTTAGTTAATATGTGGAGTGAAAATGGAATAGAAAAAGTATATTCTTATGGTGATAGAGTAATGTGGAATTTATCATCTATTCTTGATAATTTTGATACTTATTCTGATAAAACAATTACTAATCAAATTAATAAAGTATTTATGAACAGTGTAGTTTTAAGAAATAAAAATATTGATTTTGATAATATGAATTTAAAATTTAATTTAATAAAAAATTATAATAGTAATGAAAAAATTATTACAAATTATACTCCAAATAGAATAAAAACAATAAGTGATTTGGAAGACTTCTATAAAAAATTATTTTTAGTTGTTGATTTGCTTGATTATATTGAAGCTAATGCATTTTTAACACTAACTCCATTAGAACAATCTTCTATCGCGGTACAAATTAATTATTCAAATGATAATTCTATTAAATATACAAAATTAACAGAAGAACAAATTAAAAATATGAATTTAAAAACAGTTAATGATTTAATAGAAAATAGAATAATTTTGAAGTCTAATTTGGAAGATGAGTATAATATATTTGATAGCCATTGGTATCAAGCTTATAATATAAATGGTATGATACAAGATGATATAAGTAATTATTTTGCATACGAAATGTTAGGATATAAAGGATATAAATCTGGGTTTATAAACTGGTATAATATAAAATCAGGTAAAAATGATGTTCAAGTGTTGAAAGAAATTACAGGTTATAACTCTTTTGATGAATATAAAATTTCAAAATATGATGAAATAGATAGTTTATGGAAAGATATAAGAACTAATATTTCAAATGGAACTAATTATTTAATTAATCCAGATAAAGTGTATGATGAATTTATATATGCCTTAAGAAGTGATGCTAGTAATAATAATTTAATTAATAGTGTAAAATTAAAAGAAAATATTTATTATAGCATTAAGAAAAATAGTAATGATTTTAATAGTGATATTTTTGAAACAACATCAAATGAAAAAGAAATTCATATTAGTGATGCTAAGAGTCTTATTTTAGCAATATCAAATAATCAAAAAGCAAATATTATATTAGATAATGATATAGATTTATCTAATTATAAAAACTCAATATCAATTATAAATAATGTATTTAGTGGAACATTAAATGGTAATAATAAAAAGTTAATTAATAATCAAATACCTATATTTAATTTAATTAATAATGCTAAAATAGAAAATTTAATAATAGAAAATTCAAATATAAAATCATCATCTAATAATATAGGTGCTTTATCTAAAAATATAGAAAATTCATCTATTACAAATGTCATAATAAAGAAATCTATAATAAATGCTTTAGGAAATAAACAAATTGGTTCATTAGCTGGTTCTATTTCTAATACAATTCTTAAAGATGTACATGTAGTAAATGGAAAAATTAGTGGGGGTAATAGAACTGGAGGACTTATAGGTTATGCAATTAATGATTCATCTATTGATGAGTGTAGTGTAAGTATCAATATTACTTCTTCTTCAAGTTCAACTGGAGGATTAGTAGGAGAAACTTATGAGGCAAAATTAAATAATAACTATGTTATAGGTGAAATTAATGTAAAAGGTAACATTAATGATATTGGAGGATTTATTGGTTATGCTAATAATTCACAAATAAGATATAATTTTGCTAAAGTAATTATGAAGTCTCCAAAAAATTCAGGTGGATTTGTAGGTCAAGTTGTAGGTAATGCAAATATACAAAATAATATATCATTCTCATCATCAACGACATCATACAAATTTGATGGTAGAACTGATATAAGTATTATTAATATGCCAGGCTATGCTAATAATTATGAATTAAAAGATGCAAAAGGTAATGATTCTAGTTTAAGACATGAAAGTTTAAAATCAAAAATAATTTCTATTGATAGTAAAAATATTACAGAAGATTTATTTATTAATGAAAATAAATTAGCATGGTCAAGTGATATATGGAATTTAAGTGATGTTAGTATAGGAGGAGTTCCTAAATTAAAATTACATGATCCAAATAATGATTTATCTATCTTAAAAGAAGGTATCATAGAAAATAAGATTGAAGGATATGATAAAACAATTATGAATGAATAAAAAATTATTAGCAGAAATGTTAATAATTTTTTGTTTTATATAAAATAGACAAATAAAATTTATAATGTTATAATTTAATAAAATAGGAGTTAATAATATGTTACTAAGCACATTTACAGATACAATTTTTTTGAAAAAATCATCAAATCTTCAAAAAAAATATGAATCTTTATTAAAATTATTAAAAGAATACCCTAATAATGAAAAATTACAAGAAGAATTTTATTTTGTTAAAAAAGGATTTGAAGGAGAAAATGAAATAAGATATCAATTATCAAAATCAAATCTAGGATTATTCGTTTTAAGTGATATAAATATTCAATATGAAGATTTAACTGCTCAAATAGATTATGTTGTTTTAAGCAAAGCATATTGTTATTTTATTGAATGTAAAAATTTAGTAGGTAATATAACAGTAAATGATAAAGGTGATTTTATAAGAGAATATACTTTTAATAATAAAAAAATAAAAAAGGGTATGTATTCTCCTTTAAGACAAGTTGAAGCTCAAATAGATGTATATAAAAAAATATGGAATAATAGATTAAGTAAAAATAAAATAATTAATTATATATTAAGAACTTTAAGTGAAAAAAACTTTGAAGATAATCATAGAGTTTTAGTAGTTGCTGCAAACTCTGATACAATTTTAAATACAAATTATGCTCCTAAAGATATGAAATATAAAATTATAAGATCTGATGCTTTAATTAGGCAAATTAAATATGACTTAGATCATTCTGATAAAACTTTATGGTTAAGTAAATCAGAACAGGAAAAATGGGCAAATACTTTTCTAAATATAAATATAGATACTGGTATTGATTATTACTCATATTATAAAAATAAATATGTTAATAGTAATGAAATTAACAAGTCATTATTAAAAGAAGAATTAATAAATTTTAGAAAAAATAGATCTAATGAAATGAATATTCCTGCTTATTATATTTTTACTAATAATGAATTAGAAAAAATTATAGAGCAATGTCCTAGAACACTTGAAAAATTAAAAGAATTAAATATTCTTGAAAATATTAAAATAAAGGTTCATGGTGAAAAAATAATCGAAGTAATTAATAATCAAATTAAAAACAATTAATAGTTTGTTAATATTAATTGTTTTTTAATACCATAATTTAGTTAAATTACCATCTTCTTTATAATAGCTATCCATAAGCATTACATAATAGTATCTTTTAAATAAATCTTTCTTTGAATATGGAATAATTACAACAGCAACATTAGGTGGAGTCCATAAACTTTCAGCTACATAATAGTAATTATTATCTTCACCAACAATCATTGCTATATGTCCACCTTGTATACCACCAGAACTTAACAAATCACCAACTTTAACTTTACCAGATTTTACAACACTAGCATTGAATTTAGTTCTAACACCATAGTCTGTTAAATCTTTATGTGGTGCAAGTCCTGCTCCAATGTCACCCACATCAAATCCACCATTTAGCATTGCCCAAGATACAAAACCAGAACAGTCAAGTCCATTACTTCTATATCCATGAGATGGTCTTGAATATAAAGAACATCCCCAAGTTTTAGGTCCAGCTGATTTCTTTTTAATACTTGAATATCTACTTTCATCAAGATATAAACCTACATGATAATATCTTCCTTCACCATCAACTCCATTAGTACTTCCTCTTCCATTTTCACTAAAATATCTAATTTTATATGGAAATTCTAATGCTAAAAACCTTGCTGCTTCTACAGCACCAGCTCTTGTTTTATATCCAGCATCATTGATTCTATCTTTTAATATTTCATCAAGTAAATCATTATCTGCTTTTGAATATTTTCCACATGGTAAATAAGATTTTTTAGAATTAAACTTTTTAGGCCTCACTGTAATTAAATTAGTTACAATAACATCTACGGTTGCTTTTTCATTCATAATTTCAGCGGATACTTTTGTTGTACCTTTTTTAATTCCAGTTATTTTACCATTTTCATCAACTTTAGCAATACTTTCATCTTCACTATACCAATTTACTTTATCTTGAATTTTTCCAATACCATCAAAAGTTGCAGTAACATTATAAGTTCCATTTACTGCAATATATACTTTTTCTTTATTAATGTTGACTGTAGTTATTTTACCTAAATTTTCTGTATTATCAACTTTAATAATTTTATTGTCTTCATTTTTTAAATAAACATAATATGTGTCTTTTGCTAAGTCTATTGAAACTTCATTATTTTTACTTAAAATCCATTTATCATTAATATTAGGAATGACATCATCATTTTTAACTATATAATGTATTTTGTTTCTATATCTATTTTCATCTAATTTATATTTTATTATTAATTTATTTTCATTATTTATATTAACGGTTTCAATTACTGGAATTGGTGAAATATAATAATTTAAATATAAATAATATAAAATTATTGATAATAACATTAAACATATTAAAATTATTCCTACTACTTTTATTCTTTTCATATTTTGATTTTATCATTTTAATTAAGTTTGTACAAGATAAACAATTATAGTAAATGAATAGTTGTATACAATAAGCTATGTTATTTAAATAGCTGTGAAAGAGTTAGCTGTAAATTTTATATCGTAAATCTTTTTAATTTCGTTTTAAATAAAAGAAAAAATATTTTATTATTTTTCAATAGACTATAGCAAACAATATATAGTTTACTATTTTTCTGATATAATAAAATTGTAATTTGTAATTAAAGGATGTGATTTTTATGGGATATGGAGTAGGATATGTTTGTAAAAAATGTAAGAATGAAAAATACATTTTATATGAAATAGGTTTTTTGGATTCTTCTTATGAAGATAATAATTTTAAAAATTTAATAGAAGTAGGAGAAACAGAAGAGCTACAAAATATTGACCAATTATTAAAATTTATAGAACTTGAAAATGTACATATAAAACATAATTATAAACATGATGCTTATATATGTCCTAAATGTAAAAATATACATAATAAATTTCGATATACCTTAATATCAAATAATAAAAGGTTTATACCTAAATATAAATGTAATTATTGTGGAAGTAAATTAAAAATAAAAAAGAAAAATGAAGATTTTATAATCACATGTGATGAATGTGGAAGTAATAAGTTTGAAAAAAATACACAATTTATAAGATGGGACTAAAAAATGAAAAGTAAGGGTAAAATTAGATTTGAAAAAGCTATTAAAAAATATATAAATTTATTTGGAACAGCAGATGATATTTTTGAATATTTATCAACATGGGATTATAGTGATGAAGATTGGAGCGAACTTTCAGAAAAAATTGAAAATTGTGTTAAAAAAAGAAAATTGTATAAAAAACTATATGTAAATTTAATAGAAAAAATATATTATAAAACAATATACAAAATTATTACAAAATTTATAGTTGAATAATTTTAAAGTTTATTTTTAAAATGGTATAATAATTAATAAGAATAGGAGTAATATTCAAAATGAATAAGGAAGAGTTTGATAAATTAAATGTGTTTGGAATAGGAAATCCAAATGATGCATATGCGGAGTATTTTACAGGGAATAGTTATTTAAACCCATTAGCAAAAACTGAAAATGGAATTAGTTTTGCAAATGTAACATTTGAACCAGGATGTAGAAATAATTGGCATATACATAAATCTAAATCAGGAGGAGGACAAGTTTTAATTTGTGTCTCTGGATATGGATATTATGGTGAGGAAGGAAAAGAAGTACAAAAACTATCACCAGGTGATATTGTAGTTATTCCTGCAAATGTGAAACATTGGCATGGAGCAAGACCTGATTCATGGTTTAGTCATATTGCAGTAGAAGTTCCAGGTGAAGAAACTGAGAATGTTTGGTTAGAATCTGTAAATGATGAATATTATAATAAATTAGGTAATTAAAAAATAGTTTTATGTTTATTTATAGGAGTTTTTGACAAAAAAGAAAAAATAAATTTATAAGAAATTAGTTATTTCCAAAACTTTATTTTATTCAAATTACAATTTGTGTGAGTAAAATATATAACTCTACTAATTGTAGGTGTTAAAATTTGTGTTAATATTATATAGTTGTTTTTGAAAGGAGCAAAAAATATGAATCAAGAGCATATTGGTAAATTCATTGCAACTTGTAGAAAAGAACAAAATTTAACACAAGAACAACTTGCAGAAAAATTAGGAATAACTTATAAAGCTGTATCTAAATGGGAGTGTGGTAAAGGACTTCCTGATGCTTCTATTATGATTGAATTATGTAAAATTTTAAAAATTACTGTTAATGATTTATTAAGTGGAGAAAAGATTGATAAAGAACATTATCAAAAAAAGTTGGAGCAAAATATTATAGATACAATAGATTATTCTAATAAAAAAGTATCTGAAAAAAATAAACTGATTTATAAAATAATTATGTTTTTTGGTTTAGGTTTAATCTTTATTGCTTTTACTATTTATCCAGCTGAAAGTAGTTGGGGATCTATTCATTCTATAATAGGATTACTTATTTCTACTTTTGGATTTGTAAATATAATAAATGGAAAAACTATTATAAAAAAGATATTTTTAGGTATAGGTTATTTTATGATAGGTTTTATTTTATTACTTCTACTTGACTATTCTAATGTAGTATTAAATAAGGTTGCACCAAGATTTTCTTATTTAAAAGAAACTGGGGATACTATGATTATTTATAAAGCACCTTTTTATAATGTGTATAGAATAAATAGAAATACTAAAAATGAGTATTATATAATAGATACAAAAAGACAATATACTGAAAAAACTATACCAATAACTCCATTTAATAGAGATAAATCTGGAATTGATAACATAATACAATATAAAAATAAATATGTTGGTAATAATAGTAATGATAGTCATTTAATAGATAACTTACCACTTGCTGAATATGGATATGTATTTGAAATTGATTCTGAAAATTTAGTACTTACTATTAATTATCATGTTACAGATTGGTATGTTAATGAGAATCACTATTTAGAAAAATCATTATTATATAATTCTGTATCAATATTTGCTTTAATAGATAATGTAGAACAAATTACTTTTAATTTTAGTGGTAATACTTATATAGTAAGTAGAAAACAAATTAAAGAATTATATCCTAATTTTGAAGATATAGTAAATAATGGGATCAATAAAAATAATTTCAACAAGTATTTAGAAAATAAAATGAATGATAATATTTTTGTAGAAGATACGGCTAAAAAAATATTTGTTAATTAAACTACAATTAATATAAATTATTATATATGAAGTTGTAAGATAAAAGTAGTAGACACAAAAAGTTGTGTTTACTTTTCTTTTGGTATAATTTAATAAAGGAGTTGATAATATGCCAAGTGGCAGATCAAAATGTGGAAAAAATAATTTTTAATTAATTATAAATAAAAATTTTTAAATTTTTGTAACCATTTAATTAATTTAATTGTCTTTATAATGAGTCGACTTACAGGAGGTATCAATTTGAAAAATAATATTAACTTTAAAATTGAAACAATAATTGATGAATATTCAAACTATGCTTTTAAGATTGTAGATAATATAGTTGGTACTTCTTTACCATATCAAGATAAAGAGGAAATAGTTTCTGATGTTTTCTATTTATTATGGAAAAACCAAAATAATATCAATGTAAATTTAAAATCTTATATTGCTTCAATTACTAGGAATTGTACTTATACTAAATTAAAAAATAATAAAACAACTTTTGAATTAAAAGAAGAAATAATAGATAAAGATTTAAATTTATGTAATGATGAAGTTATAGATAAAATGTTTATTGTAAGACAAAAACTTCAAGAATTAAATGAACTTGAAAGAAATATTTTTACTCTTTATTATGTTGATGGTTATAAAATCAAAGAAATATCAAAGAATCTTAGATTAACATCTAGTTTGATAAAAATAAAACTTTATCGAATTAGAAAAAAATTAAAGGAGGAAATATTATGAATAAAATTGATACGGGCCAAATCAAAAAAATTACAAATCAATTGATTGGTTATGAAAATTTTAAAATGGAGGAAGAAATGAAATCAAAAAAAATGAGAAAACTTAGTTTTGTATTTGGTGGAATATTATTATTTGGAATAGGAACTGTAACAGCTAATGCTTTAACTGATAATAAAATAGTTGATACTATTAAAGATATGGTGAGTGTTAAAATTATTTCAGGAAATGTAGAAGAAATAAATAATGGTATATGCAAAAAACTTGAAAATGGCAACTATGCTTGTACTTTTAAAGATAATGAAGATGGTGAAGATAAAGAAATAACTATGGAATATTCAGTAAATGGTGCTAATAGCAATATTTCTATTCAATATGATTATATTGAAGATTAATTTAAATTAAGATCATATTTAAAAGAGCAATTATATATTAAATTTGCTCTTTTAATATATTATAATAATTTTTTAAAACAAAAAGCTATTATAATAACTTACAAGTATATTAAAATTCTTATATTTCACTTTTATTAAATAATTACATACAATAAATTAGGTGATTTAAATGGCTTTGAAAGGTATAGTTATAGATCCTGGTCATGGAGGCATCGGTTAAATCCAAAAATAGAAGAAATGACTATTTTGGTAAGTAAATACAAGAATTTAAGGTACTTTTATAGGAAAGTATCTTTTTCATGTAAAAGCGTGATAAAATAAAAATTATATGATACAATGTATATGTCAAAATTCTTGAAAAAGGAAGTAAAATCATAGAAGTAATAAAAAGTAAATCATATAGAAAATGTAATTATAATTTTTGTTAATTCGATAAATTATGTTAGTATAGGAAGTGGTAAAATGTTATTTCAATTAAAGCATAACAAACAATTAGGCATAAGAGATTTAAAACAATTGAACTTTGATGAAACAAAGCTAGTTGATAGGAAAAAATATAAAATTTTAGTACTTGATGATTCGGGGTTTCCACAATTGTCAACTTTGCAAAAACTAGGCTATAAAGATATCGATGTTGAAGAAGAATATAAAAACATTGAACAATTTTCGTCATATGATATAATTTTTTGTGATATAAATGGTGTAGCAGATGATTTAGATCCTGTTTATCAAGGTGCTGCTTTAGCTAAACAAATTAAAGAGATATATCCTGATAAAATTGTTATAATATTTAGTGCTGTAGCACAACATTTGGATTTTACTGAATATTATAATGCAGTTGATGGAACTATCAAAAAAAACATGAATGGAAATGAGTTTTCAAAAGAAATTGATAAATGGATAATTAAACTTAATAATCCTGTGACAAAATGGCTAAAATTAAAAAAAGAATTAGAAAATGCTGGAATTCCAACTAGTGATATTGCTGTTTTTGAAGATTATTATGTTAAAAGTATATTAACTAATAAGGATTTTAAAAAAGAAATTGAAAAATATTGTAGAAAGAGCAAAATTTCAGATCAACTAAGTAGATATTTACCTTTACTATTAAAATTAACTATAGAGGTGATGGAAATTGTTGCAACTTAATACTTTTACTTCTTATGATAAAAAGAGTTCAACTTTAGTTGATGGGAAAATATTTAAAAAATGTAAATATTGTGATAAGAAAATATGTGATCAACATAGTAAATGTCATAATTTTTATAATAATCTAGACTTATCTAAAGATAACACCTATACATGTCCATATGGCTTAACAGTAATGATTAGAAATGGTAATATAATTACTAGTTTGATTATAAGGGAACGAATAACTCGTAAGACTAGAAATAATTTCACTGAAGATTTAAAAAAGACAACAATATATTCTGAAGAAGAAATAAATAATTTTATTAATTATTCTTTTAATCGAGACTATGAATTAGAAAGATATAGAGAAGCAATACATGATATAAGAAATGCAGCAACTTATTTTTCTTTAATGGTTGAAGAATTTAAAAATAATAAAGGCCAAGAAAAACTAACAAATGATGAAGAATCATTAATTTCTCTATACGAATTAATTAATTTTAGATTAGATGTTTTAGATGAAGATGTAATATCTACGCAATTAGAGGAAAAAAATCAAAAAATACATCCTATGATTATTAAATTATCATATATGCTTTCATATAAAGCTAAAAGTAGAAATATAAAAATAAAAGTTTCTCCTAATCAAGAAAATCATTTTAATATTAATAATCATTTATACTTGGCTCTATTTATATTAATAGAGAATAGTGTGAAATATGCATTACCAAATACAACTATTAATATAGATTTTGAAGAAACTTTAAATCAAACAAAAATTTATATTAAAAATATATCTAATAAAATAAATGTTAAAAATCCTAATGACTTGTTAAAAAAAGGAATACGCGGTGATAATTCTAAATCGCTAGGATCGGGAATAGGGTTGCCTTTTGCAAATGAACTGTTAGAGAAAACACATGCTAAACTTGATATAGAAATCAAAAAATCTAATAATGGTAATGATATCTTTTTAATAATTATAACATTGGAAAATTGAAGTATGTTATTTAGATATGACATACTTTTTTTATATAATAGGAAAGTTCTCAGCAAAATAAAAATAAGCAAAGTAAAAAATAAAACACAAAAGATAGAGATA